>NZ_JARUXD010000071.1:0-17867 GCF_030433875.1 Curtobacterium sp. PsM8
CCACCTTTTTTTTTCCACCCATACCCCGCAACTCGACATTATTGGTTTGGTGGGGTGGGCTGGGAGTTGTTAATACCAGACCGCCGGTGGGGGGGCCGCCAGGGGCCTCCCGGCCGGTTCACTGGTCGCGTTCCGGCGTGCCCTCAGGGGGCGGAGTCAACGACCGTCGTCGTCACGGCGGTCGAGTCGAACACCGTGCCCTCGGGCAGCGTCGGGTTGCCGGACCCGACGAGCGTTCTGGTGCCGATGAAGTCCCCGGACTGCGGGTCGATGACGATCTCAGAGTGCTCGCCCTGGCGGGCCGCCTCGTCACGGCCGATGCCGATGCCCTTGCGCCCGTCGAGGGTCACCGTGTCGTGGGTGATCGTCGTGCCCGGGATCTTCGCGAGTACCTGGTACATCGCGCTCCGGAGGTCGGCCGGGACCATCCCGGTGCCCAGGTCGTCGGTGATCAGGGTGGTCATCACCTCCTCGTGGCTGGCCGAACCGGTCGCGTGGTCGGACACCCACCCGTAGAGCGCCGCCGGGTCGCGGGGCATCTCGGCGAGCTCTGCCGGGGTCCACGGCGTGCCGTAGAAGGCGCCGCCGGCCGCGTGCAGGGTCTCCACCGGGTACCCCTGCGGGTCACGGTTCCAGACCGACTCCGCCTCGGCCGCCTTCGCCGCCGGGAAGTACTGGGTCGGCTGTCCGGAGTCGCGGACGAGGGTCCACTGGGCCGACGGGTCAGCCGGCTGGTACACGGTGATCGAGTAGGGCACGAGCGCGGACATGTCCTCGGTGAAGAAGGCCTGGCTGGCCTCCTGCACCTCCACCTTGCGGAACTGGCCGGGGGCGACGACGGGGTCGCTCGTCCGGACCGTGACGTCGGCGGCACGCTGCAGCACCTCGGCTGCGGTCGCGGCCTGCGGTCCCGAGCCCACGATCGGCACCGAGTCCGAGGCCCCGGTGACGTTCCCGACGACGAGCACGGTGGCCGTGACCGTCACGGCGGCGACGGTGCCCAGCGCGCCGAAGGTCCAGCGCGATCGGGTCCGGCGCCGGGCGACGGTCTGCTCCAGGACCGCTCGGCGGATCGGTGTGATGGCGGCGTCGAGGGCAGCACCCTCGGGCGGCGGCATGGTGATCATGAGATGTTCTCCATCCCCTGCGCTGCGCGGTTCGTCCGGAGCCGGGCGCGGGATCGTTGGATGCGCTTGCGCGCGTTGACGGGGGAGAGGCCGAGCACGGCGGCGGCCTCGTCGTAGGTCCGGTCCTGCAGGAGGCAGAGCTCGCAGAGTTCCCGGTCGGGGGAGTCGAGCGCGGCGATCTCGTTCTGCACCCACCGCAGCTGCTGTGCGGCCTCGTCGTGCTCGACCTGCCGGTACCACGCGTCCGATGCGCCCGTGTGTTCGTCGATCTCGTCGATGCGGTGCGACCGGCGTTGGCGGTTCGTGTTCATCGCGATGTTCCGGGCGCTGGTGAGGAGCCAGGGGAGTGCGCTCGACCCGACGATCCGGATGTCCTTCCGACGGCGCCAGGCGACGAGGAACGTCTCCTGCACGATGTCGTCGACGTCCGACCGCTGGTCGGCGAGCCCCCAGGCGTACCGGAACACCGCGCGGCTGTGCCGGTCGAGCATCTCGGTGTACGCCTCGGCGTCACCGCGCCCGATCGACGTGATGAGTTCTGTGTCCGGGATCTCGCCCGGCCCCCTCGGTCTGTTCACGACCACCTCCGATCATGAGGTGTCGTCGACCGCCCCCGTGTGACAGATCCGTTCTGCTGTCGTCGGCCCGATCGTGCCACAGCGACGACGAGGGGAGCGCAGGGCCCGTCGAGGTGGTGGATCACCAGCGCTCAAATCCATCCGAGCTGACATAATATGCATTATCGGCGCACAGCTCGAGGCTGCCGGACCCCGCCCAGCACGGCCTGACGCTCCGGCGCGGCGGTTCACGACGGCTGCGCCCAACAGAAGCCTGCCGGAACCACGGGATGCCGCGGTTCGGACGAGCTTCTGTTGTGCGGCGCCCGCTACGGCTGCCGGACCCCGCCCAGCACGGCCTGACGCTCCGGCGTCCCGGTTCAGCACGGCTGCGCCCAACAGAAGCCTGCTGGAACCACGGGAAGCCGCGGTTCGGACGAGCGTCTGTTGTGCGGCGACCACCAGGAACGCGGCACGCGCCGACCGGGGCCGCCAACCGTCCGGCAAGATGGACGCATGAGCGACGCAGCAGTCCAGCCCGCCCGCCGTCCGGCCGTCCTGTTCGTCTGCGTGCACAACGCCGGCCGCTCGCAGATGGCGGCCGGGTTCCTCCGCGCGATCGCCGGTGACCGCGTCGACGTCTTCTCCGCCGGCTCCGAACCCGCCGACCAGGTGAACCAGGTCGCGGTGGCCGCCATGCAGGAGGTCGGCATCGACATCGTCGGCCGGACGCCGGAGGTCCTCACCACGGACGCCGTCCGGCACGCCGACGTCGTCGTGACGATGGGCTGCGGCGACGCCTGCCCGGTGTTCCCCGGCAAGCGCTACGAGGACTGGGAGCTCACCGACCCGGCAGGCCTGCCGCTCGAGGCCGTCCGCCCGATCCGCGACGACGTCCGCAGACGCGTCGAACGCCTGGTGTCGACACTCGTCTGAGTGCCGTCACCAGGCGTCCGGCGTGGTGTGCGAGCGTCAGTTCGACGAGTCGTCGGACGTCGTCGGGACGTCCGAGCTGTCGATCTCGAGCGCTGCGTGCTCCTCGCCCTGCTCGCCGACGGTGGACTGCTCCGTGTCGGGCTGCTCGGGCTCTGCCTGCGTGGTCTCTTCTGCCGGATCCGGCTGGCTGTACGTCATGGACGCGACGCTACGCCGACGACGGCGTGTCGCTCGCAGGGACGCCGGTACCGGCGGGACCACGGGTCGGACGGGAGGCGCGTGGCGGCCTGATACCGCGCCTCCCGGCCCGTGGTCAGTCGCGGTGGCGACGCACCAGGTCCGGCAGTTCCGCCGGCTCGAAGGGCTCGTCGGTGGCGTCGAGCTCATCCGCCGTCCACCAGCGCGAGGCGAGGATGTCGACCCGCTCGTCGTCGGTCCACTCGGCATCGGACAGGGCGAAGCCGGGCGTCCGGACCACGTAGAACTCGGCGTGCCCACGGTCGTGGTCGGCCTGGTCCCACTCGACGGCGAAGTCCCACGACCAGACCGGCTCGCCGGGTTCGTCGATGACGATGCCGGTCTCCTCGCGGAGTTCGCGGATCGCCGCGTCACGGTGCGACTCCCCCGGGTCCACGCCACCACCCGGCGTGATCCAGCGGTGCGCGCCGTCGGACGACGGGGCCTTCGTGTCCATGAGGAACACACGGCCGTCAGGGTCGAGCAGCAGGATCCGGGAGGTCCGGCGCAGGCCGGGTGCAGCGGTCACTTCGATCAGACCGTGAAGGAGCTGACGTCGCCGACGAGCTTGGTGTGGTCGGCGGGGATCGGCTCGACCGCGGCGAGGGCGATCTCGGCCGCGAACTCGGAGACGCTGTAGAGCTTGCCGACGGCGTCCCGACGGCCCTCGATCGCGCCGGGGTTCAGGCGGTTCAGCAGGGTCGCGGTGATGGTGCCCTCGATCATGTCGCCGGAGACGGTGACGAACTCGATGCCCGCCGCTTCGAGCTGGGGCAGGAGCTCGCGGAGGGCGAGTTCGCCGGCCCGCTTGCTCTTCGCGACCGGGACGTACTCGGGCATGGTCTCGGCGGTCTCGACGAAGTGGGCCTGGTGGCTCGTGACGAAGACGACCCGCGAGCCGGAGGGCATGTGCGGCACCGCGGTCTGGAGCATGTCGACCTGGGCGTCGCGGTTCAGGCGGAGCGCGTAGTCCTCGCCCATGCCGGACTCCATCCCGCCGGAGGCGTTGAGCACGAGCAGGTCGATGCCGCCCCACTCGGCGACGACCGCGTCGACCATGGCCTGCACGGAGTCGTGGTCGGTGAGGTCGGCCTGCAGGGCCAGGGCCGCTCCCCCGGCGGCGACGACCTTCTCGACGATCTGCTCGGCACGACGGGCCTTGTTGCGGTAGTTGACGACGACCTTCGCGCCGGCCTCGGCCAGGTACCCGACGGTGTCCGCTCCGATGCCGCGGGAGGAGCCGGTGACGAGGGCGCGCGTGCCGTCGAGGGATCCGGGGGCGAGGGGGCTGCTCACAGTGCTGTCTCCTGTCGTGGGGCGGCGCCGGTCCTGGTCGTCCCGGGCGGCATCGAGCCTAGCAAGCGTGCGCCCGCCACCACCCGAGCCGGTCGGTGCCACCTGCCGATCAGTGGTCGCTGATACGTTGGACGCAACAGGACCGGACATCGCGATGCTGCGAAGGCCGTGCGCGATGCAAGGGAGGGAGATCGCGTGAACGTCTCGGATTGGACCCAGGTGATCGTGTGGATCGCCCTGGTGCTCGTGTTGGGGGTGGTCGAGGTCTTCACCCTCGACTTCATCTTCCTCATGCTCGCGGCCGGCGCCGCCGGCGGGTTGATCGCCGCGTTGCTCGGCGCCCCGTGGTGGCTCAGCGCGATCATCGCCGCGGTGCTCGCACTGCTGCTGCTCGCCGTCGTACGTCCTCGTGTGCTGCAGGCGCTGAACCGCGGTGCCGACCCGCACCGCACCGGCGTCGAGGGACTGGTCGGCATGGCCGGCACGGTCGCCCTCGGGTTCACACCCTCCGCCCCCGGTCAGGTCCGCCTGGCCAACGGTGAGACCTGGAGCGCCCGGTTCGCTGCCGGCGCCGTCGACCGCACGCCGCCGCTCGGCACGCGCGTGGTCGTCGAGTCCATCGAAGGCTCCACCGCCGTCGTCCGCATCGAACAGAAGGCAGCCCAATGACGCTCTCCACCGGGACGGTCGTGCTCATCGTCCTGATCGTGGTCATCGTGATCTTCGTGATCACGGTCCTCGCGAAGGCCATCCGCATCGTCCCTCAGGCCACCGCCGGCGTGGTCGAACGACTCGGCAAGTACCACAAGACCCTCACTCCGGGGTTGAACCTGCTGGTGCCGTTCATCGACCGGCTCCGGCCGCTCATCGACATGCGTGAACAGGTCGTCTCGTTCCCGCCGCAGCCCGTCATCACCGAGGACAACCTGGTCGTCTCGATCGACACGGTCGTCTACTTCCAGGTCACCGACGCCCGCGCCGCCACCTACGAGATCGCGAACTACCTCGGCGCCGTCGAGCAGCTCACGACCACCACGCTCCGCAACGTCGTCGGTGGCCTGAACCTCGAAGAGGCACTGACCAGCCGCGACAACATCAACGGCCAGCTCCGTGTCGTCCTCGACGAAGCGACCGGCAAGTGGGGCATCCGTGTCGGCCGAGTCGAGCTGAAGGCCATCGAGCCGCCCGTGTCGATCGTCGACGCGATGGAGCAGCAGCTGCGCGCCGAGCGGAACCGTCGTGCGGCGATCCTGCAGGCCGAGGGCACGAAGCAGTCCCAGATCCTCGAGGCCGAGGGCCAGCGACAGGCCGCGATCCTCGGTGCCGAGGGTGACGCGAAGGCCCAGGTCCTCAGGGCCGAGGGTGAAGCGCAGGCCATCGCGACCGTGTTCGACGCCATCCACCAGGGCGACCCGGACGAGAAGCTGCTGTCCTACCAGTACCTGCAGATGCTCCCGAAGATCGCCGAGGGCAACTCGAACAAGCTCTGGATGATCCCGAGCGAGTTCACCGAGGCGCTGTCCGGCATCGCGAAGGGCTTCAGCGCCCAGCGGACCGGTTCCGGTGGGTCGGCGGCCGGTGGCGCTGCCGGAACGGACTTCCTGTCGCGGATCTCGAAGCTCGCCGACGAGAGCCTCGCCAACACCCAGGCACGGGACGGTGCCGGACGCTCCGGCTCCCCCGCGGCCGACGCCTCCGTCGCGGACATCGTGCCGCCGTCGGAGCTCGACGACCGCCTGGCCCAGTCGGACCGCAGCATGGACGAACGGCTCGCGGCTGCCGAGAGCGAAGCCGACGCTGCGTTCGGCACGGATCCCGCGCGCGACTGAACCGACTGACGTCGCACACGACGACGGCCCGCTCCCCTGCTGGGGAGCGGGCCGTTCTCGTCTGGTCCGGTCCGGCTCGTCTGGTCCGGTGCGGCTCGGCGCCGCGACGGGGCAGGGCGGCTAGGCGCCGCGACGGGCCCGGAGGATCTGGAGACGTTCCTCCAGCAGCTCCTCGAGCTCTTCCCGAGAGCGCCGCTCGAGCAGCATGTCCCAGTGGGTGCGCGGTGCCTTGACGTCCTCGGCAGCGATCTCGACGGGCTTGCCGTCCTCACCGAGGAGACGCCCCTCCCAACCGCTCCGTGGGTCCGACCACACCTGCGGGACCTCGGCGTCGGCGGAGAACACCACGTCGAAGGTCTCGCCCGATGCCGCCTGGTAGACGGCGCGCTTCCGCTCGGAGAGCTCGACACCGTCCTCGCTCTGGAGGCTCTGGCTCCCGAGCCGCATGCCTCGGAGACTCCGATCAGCCATGTCCGACTCCTCTCGCTCGTTCCCCCGGTCCAACCCACACCACCCGGGTTTCGTTCCGGTGGGGCCGCATTCACAGTCCCTTCCCAGTGCGCGGGGTCCGATCGGCTCCCCGCGGGACGACCTCAGCGGTGCCGTCGACGCCAGGGAGCGCAGGCCAGCAGCACGAGCAGCCCGCCGAGCGACAGCACCAGGGTGACGTCCCCGGAGGCCACGGTGGCGGGGGTCGTCGACGTGCCGAGCGGGACGTCGGTCACCATCGAGGTCGCCGTGTACGCGGGCACCCGGTCGATGGTGCGACCGTCCGGGTCGATCACCTGGGACGCCCCGACGGTGGAGATGTTGACGAGCGAGCGTCCGGTCTCGACCGCCCGCATCCGCGCGATCTCGAGCTGCTGCAGGTTCTCGTCGGTGCCGTCGAAGTCCGCGTTGTTCGTCTGCGCCAGGATCACCTGCGCTCCCCCACGGGCCAGGTCGGCGGTCAGCCCGTCGTCGACGACGTCGAAGCAGATCATCACGCCCGCCCGGATGCCCGCGACCGGCAGCACGTTCGGCTTCGTCCCCGGCGTGTAGTCGCGCTGCAGCAGACCGATCAGCGACGGCGCGAGCTTCGAGTAGAACCAGCGGTCCGGCACGTACTCACCGAACGGCACCGGGCGCTTCTTGTCGTAGGAAGCCTGCCAGCCGTCCGCACCCCAGACGAACGAGGTGTTGTGCAGCACGCCCGACGAGGTCTGCGTCACGGCTCCGGCGACGATGGGCGCGCCGACGCTCTGCACGACCGCGTCGAGCGCTCCGGCGATGACCGGCTCACGGCGTGGGTCGTACTCGGCGCCCGCCTCGGGCCAGACGACCAGGTCGACCCCGCGGGCGTCGACGTCGGTCGCGGCGACCTGGGAGCGCAGGACGTCGCCCGGCTGTGCCCGGTCGAAGTACCCCGCCGGACCGTTGCCCTGCACGGACTCGATGCGGACGGTGCCGTGGACCGCGGTCGGCCACGTGGGCACGGCGAGCACCGCGGACACCAGCAGGCCGGCGGTCGCGATGCGCATCGGCAGCCGGACACCGCCGACCAGCCCGAGCGACACCACCACGGCGACGCAGTACACGACGACGAAGCTCAGCCCGAGCACGCCGACGTACGCGGCGAGGTGCGTGAAGGGACCCTGCGACTGCGACAGGCCCACCCGGCCCCAGGCGAACCCGCCGTACGGCCAGCTGCCGGAGAACCACTCGCGTCCGGTCCACAGCGCGGCCACCACGGCCGGGAGGCCCCACACCCGCCCGGCGGTCGAGGTCACCACCCGCGGGACCCACCGGTAGGCCAGTGCGATCGCGACCGTGCCGAGGGCGAAGAGGGCCGCCTCGAGCAACGCCAGCGCGAACCACGGCACCGGGCCGAGGTACCGCCCGGCCCAGGAGATCGCCGGCACCCAGAACACGGCACCGGCGAGCAGGCCGAGCCAGGACGCCCGACGGGCACGCTGCCCCATCGCCGCGAGCAGCAGGCACGCAACGGCGGGGTAGGCCAGGAACCACCAGCCCGGCGACGGGAACGACAGGGCGAAGAGCAGGCCACCGATCACCGAGAGGGGCACCGACTGTCCGAGCGGCAGCGCGGCGAAGACGGATGCCGAACCCGGCACGTCCGGCGTCGACGGCCCGTGCGCATGCCGGACGCCCGCCCGCGCCGGGCGCGCGGCTGTCCCGAGGACCGTCACCGGGCCTCCCGTCAGACCGTCGCGTACGCGACGATGCCGCGGCGGACCGCGTCGGTGGCACGACGCGCGACCTGCGCCAGGTCGGGGTCGCCGGCGTTGCGGATCTGGTCGAGGAGGTCGATGACCTGCTTCGACCAGCGGACGAAGTCACCGGCGGCCAGGTCGAGCGAGCGCAGCACGTCGTCGAGCGGTGAGCCGGACGCCCAGCGGAACATGCCGAGCGCGATGGCCGGGGTCGGCGGCTCGGAGCCCGCGAGTCGGGCGTCCCGCTCGACGTCGTCCAGGCGCGACCAGATCGTCAGCGTCTCGTCGAGAGCCGGACGGAACGCGCCGCGCGGGACGGCGTGCTCGGTGCCGGGCGCGTCCTCACGACGCGGCTGGTAGACGATCGTCGCGGCCATGCCGGCCAGCTGCGCGGGCGTGAGGTCCTTCCAGACCCCGGCCTCCAGGCACTCGGCGACCAGCAGGTCGCGGTCGCCGTAGATGCGCTGCAGACGCCGACCACCGGCGGCCACCGTGACGTCGCCCTGCGCGTCCTGCACCAGGTACCCGAGCGCCAGCAGCACGTCGGTGACGCGGTCGAACGTCGTCGCGACGGCACCCGTGCGCGAGCGGATCTGCTGCACGAGCTTGTCGTTGGTGCGCTTGAGCTTGTACCAGCGCTCGGCCCAGCGGGCGTGTGCCTCGCGGTCCGGGCAGGCGTGGCAGGGGTGGCGCTGGAGCTGGCGTCTGACCTCGCTGATCGCGGCCTGACGTTCCTGACGGGCACCGTGCGACGCCTCACGACCACCGGGGACGTTCGTGCGCTCGAGGTCCGACAGCTGACGGCGGAGCGCCGCGTACTCGGTGAAGTCGCCGAGGTGGCACTGCATGGCGTCCTGGTACCCGTCGAGCGACTCCTGCTGCGAGCGGACCTTGCGTGCCAGGTCGACGACCGACCGGTCCGCCTGGAACTGCGCGAACGAGGTCTCGAGGACCTCACGCGTTCGGTCACGACCGAACTGCTCGATGAGGTTGACGGCCATGTTGTAGGTCGGCTTGAACGACGAGTTGAGCGGGTACGTCCGACGGCTCGCCAGCGAGGCCACAGCCTGGGGCTCGAGGCCGTCCGTCCACTGCACGACCGAGTGGCCCTCGACGTCGATGCCACGGCGACCGGCGCGGCCGGTGAGCTGGGTGTACTCCCCCGGCGTGATCGGCACCCGGGCCTCGCCGTTGAACTTCTCGAGCTTCTCGAGCACGACCGTGCGCGCCGGCATGTTCACGCCGAGCGCCAGGGTCTCGGTGGCGAACACGACCTTGACGAGCTTGCGCTGGAACAGGTCCTCGACCACCTCCTTGAAGGCGGGCAGCAGGCCGGCGTGGTGGGCGGCGACGCCGCGTTCGAGGCCCTCGAGCCACTCCCAGTAGCCGAGCACGGCCAGGTCTTCGTCGAGCAGCGTGCGGCAGTGGTACTCGGCCGTCTCGCGGATCTCCCGACGCTCGTCGGCCGTCGTCAGGGACAGCCCGGAGCGCACGACGTGCCGGACGCCCTGGTCGCAGCCGTTGCGGCTGAACACGAAGAAGATCGCCGGCAGCAGCATGCGCTCGTCGAGCATCTTCGCGATCTGCTCGCGGTGCGCCTTCTCGGTGCGCGGACCGCGACGCTCGGGGAACCCGCCGCGCCCGCGTCGGCCGCGGGGACCGCCGGACCCCCGGGAGGCACTGCCCACCAGACGGAGCAGCTCCGGGTTGACCCGGTTGGTCGCCGCAGCACCCGACGAGTCGAACAGGTCGACCATCTTGTTGCCGACGAGGACGTGCTGGTCGAGCGGCACCGGACGGTCCTCGGACACGATGACGTCGGTGTCGCCGCGGACCGTCTGGAGCCAGTCGCCGAACTCCTCGGCGTTGCTGACCGTGGCGGACAGGGACACCAGCCGGACCTCGGTCGGCAGGTGCAGGATGACCTCTTCCCAGACCGCCCCGCGGAACCGGTCGGCCAGGTAGTGCACCTCGTCGAGGACGACCCAGGCCAGGTCGTCGAGCAGGTCCGAGTCGGCGTAGATCATGTTCCGCAGGACCTCGGTCGTCATCACGACGACGCGGGCCCGCGGGTTGACGTTCGTGTCGCCGGTGAGCAGCCCGACCTCGGTCTCGCCGTAGGCCTGCACGAGCTCGGCGTACTTCTGGTTGCTCAGCGCCTTCATCGGCGTCGTGTAGAACACCTTCGCGGTCGGCTGCCGCATCGCCAGCCAGATCGCGAACTCGGCGATGATCGTCTTGCCGGCACCGGTCGGTGCGGCCACCAGGACGCTCCGGCCCTGGTCGACGGAGTCGCAGGCCGCGAACTGGAACGGGTCGAGATCGAAGCGCAGGTCGGTCCGGAACAGCTCGAGGTTCCGCGAGCGTGAGCGGACCTTCGCGGCGGCGAACCGCTCGGCGGGGCTGAGGCTCGTCTCGGTCACAGGCCGTACTCCTCGTCGAGCTTGGCCTGACGCTTCGCCAGGCGGCGGTCGTGGATCCACGTGACCAGGCAGGCAGCGAAGTACAGCACGACCATCGGGATCGCCAGGATGAACATCGACAGGATGTCTGCCGACGGGGTCACGAGTGCGGTGAAGACGAGGATGAGCACGATCGCCACACGCCAGGAGCGGATGATCGCCGCCGCCGACAGCACGCCGACGAAGTTCAGCAGCACCAGGAACACCGGCAGCACGAACGCGATGCCGACCGCGACGATGAGCTTGATGACGAAGTCGTAGTAGGCCTTCGCGTCGACGATCGAGGTGTCCTGGGCGGAGACGAAGCTGCCGAGGATCCCCACAACGTGCGGCAGGACGTACCAGCCGAAGGCGCACCCGGCGAAGAACAGCGGGATCGCAGTGCCGAGGAAGCCCCAGACGTACTGCTTCTCACGCCGGACCAGGGCCGGGACGATGAACGCCCAGATCTGGTACAGCCACACCGGGCTGGCGATGACGACACCGATCGTGATCGCGATCTGCAACCGCAGGTCGAACGCACCGGTGATCATCGGGAAGTTGAGCTCGGCCGTGTGACCGCCGACCCGGGCGAGCTGCGTCACCGGGGACCGGAGCGAATCGAGCACGAACGGCGTGAGGAACCAGCCGCCGACCGCGCCGACGAGGACCGCGATGACCGCCTTGAACAGACGGTTGCGCAGCTCGATCAGGTGCTGACCGAGGGACATGCGGCCTTCGGGCTCCTGGGGACGGCGCCCTTGCCGCTTCCCTCGCCCGCTCGCGGTCGTCGAAGCCATGCCCCGATCCTACGGCAGCGCTCCGTCAGTGGATGTCGAGCGCGGCCGCGGCGAAGTCGTGCACGGCCTGGCGGGCCGCCGGCGGGTCGAGCACCACGGCCCGGCCCGGCAGCCCGGCCACCAGGCGCACGACCCCGTCGAACCCGGCGGACGCGGCGAGTCGGATGCGCACCCGTCCGCCGTCGTCGGGGGCGTCCGCGGTGTCGGCCAGGAAGTCGGCGACCAGCGGCAGTGACGAGCCGTCGAGCTCCACGGTCACGATGACGTCCTGGGCGCTCTGCTGGAACAGCGTGTCCGGCAGCACGACGTCGTCGAGGGTGCGTTCCGCGGGCCGGTCGTCGACGTGCACGCCGGACATCCGGTCGAGTCGGAACGTCCGGACGGCGGCGCGGTCGAGGTCCCAGGCGCGGAGGTACCAGTCCGCGTCGATCGACTCCACCCGCAGCGGGTCGACCCGGCGGGTGCTGCCCTGCGTCCGCGGGCCGGCGTACTCGAACCGCAGCCCGCGGCGGCCGGACATGGCCTCTCGGATGACGGTCAGGGCGGCATCGTGCAAGTCCTGGCCGACGGCGACGTTGCCCGAGGCGCCACCGGCACCGCGGGACAGCTTCGCCATCAGGGCGCGGATCGCGTCCTTGTCGGCGGCCTCGGGCAGCGCCGACAGGTACTGCAGGCCGGCGATGAGCGCCGAGGCCTCGCGGGCGGACAGCCGCGGGGCGTCGTCGATCGCCACGAGGTTCGTCAGGACGATCATGTCGTTCTGGTCGAAGTCGTCCCAGGCGATGTCGAACAGGTCGCCGTGCTGGTACTGCATGGTCTCGCCGGGGACACCGGAGACCGCGATCAGCTCGACGGCCCGACGGATCCGGGACTCCGGGACGCCGAAGTGCCGGGCGGCCTCGGACACCGAGACGCGCTCCCGGTCGATCAGGTACGGCACCAGGGCCAGCAGGAAGGCGAGCTTGTCCTGCGCCTGCAGCGGTTGCGCGTCAGCCATGCGTCGCTCCGTCGTTCCCCGTGGTCTCGTCCGCGGCACCGAGGTCGGGCGCACCGGTGTGGTCCTCGACGAGCACCCGGAGCCGGTCGACCACTCGCTGCCGCAGGTCCTCGGGCTCGACGACGCGGACCTCGGGCCCGAAGGCGGCCAGTTCCTCGGCCAGGATCTGCGGGTCGACGTGGTGTATCACGAGTTCGCCCTCGGTCGTCGAGGTCGTGTCCCGGCGGCGGGTGAGTCGGCGCTCGGCGTCGGAGCCCGGGCCGACGTGCACCGTCGCGGTGCGCTCCGCCCAGACGCGGTCGAGCCCGGCCAGTGCCCGCTCCCCCGCGTCGGCGGGAGCCGGGTGCTGCCCGACCTCGTACTGGGTCACCGGACCGACGATCCGGGCGAGCAGGTAGTTCTTCTCGGAGTCGGTCGCGAACTCGTGCGCCGCGAGCATCCACCGGCCACCGTGCTGCACGAGCGCCAGCGGGGCGAGTTCGCGGACCCGGGCCTCGTGGTGCCCGGGCGTGATGTACGAGAACCGGACGGCGGCCGCACGGTCGAGGGCCGAGCGCAGCGGCTCGAAGGCCGCGTCGCGGGTGCGCAGACGTGGTGCGTAGGCGCCGATGGCGGCGGCACCGTCGCCCGCGTCGTGGTCCGACCCGTCGTCGTCCGAGCCGGCCGAGCGGACCTTGAGCAGCCCGCGGCGGGAGTCCGCGGAGAGCGCACCCTCACGCCACGCCATCGCAGCGAGGGAGAGCAGTGCGGACTCGTCCGGGGTGAACCGGACGTCGAGCGGCAGGTCGTACTCACCCTTCGGGATCCGGTAGCGCAGCGTCTGGTTGTTGCCGGCGGCGCCCGGCGTCTCGATGGTCTCGAGCGGGATGCCGAGTTCGCGGACGTCGTCCTTGTCCCGCTCGAACTGACGCTCGAGCGAGGCGTTGTCCCCGCCGGTGCTGTAGCGCTGTCGGTAGCCCTGGACGTTCGCCAGGATCTCGGACTTCGTCAGCCCGGACTCCGTCGACAGGAGCGCCAGGACCAGGCTGAACAGCCGTTCCTCAGCGGGCACACGGGGAGCACGAGTGGTGGGCACGTGCCGATCCTACGCAGCCTGCGGTGCGCGTCAGCGCGGCATCACGCCGAGCACGTCGATGACGTACGCGGACGCGGACGCGGACCCGGACGCGGCACCCTGCTCGTGGTCGATCGCCAGGACCTGGTCGCCGACGTGACGGCCGAGGAGCGCCTTCCGGATGCCCTCGGCGATCTGGCCCTTCGCCAGCGGCAACGGCTGCGCGCCGGAGCCGTCGGTCCAGCTGGAGCCCACGACGGCCGAGTCGGCCGTGCTGCTGCCCCACGAGACGGCGGTGTACTTGACGACGACCGTGTCCTTCGCGGTGAGCGTCGCACCGTCGCCCTTGCGGAGCAGGTGCTGCACGTTCTCCTTCGGCGCCGACCACGAGGGGATCGTGATGCCGGGCGCGCCGTTCGGAGCGAGCACGACGGCGGGCATGCCGTCACCGGCGAGCTGCGGCGTCCCGCTGGCGCGTGCGTCGAAGGCGCGCTTGACGTCGATGACGAAGACGGCGGAGTCCTCGGCCTTCGACGCCGTGGACCCCGAGTCGGCGGTGGCGGCGGTGCCGGAGAGTGCCGACTTCGGCATCACCACGGCGAGACGGTCGCCGACGCGCGAGCACTCGAGCGCCTTGCCGAGCGCGCCGCCGTTGGTCGAACCGGCCGTCAGCGGGGCGGTGCTGCCGGTGTAGCCGGTGGTCTGCGCGACCGCTCCGGTGGCACCGTCGACGAGCGTGTACTCGAGCAGTACGGGCGTGCCGTCACCGATCGTGCGGCCGTCGCCCTGGCGGAGGACCGAGACCTGGGTCCCGCGGACGGTGAGACCGGCGGGCACGTTGACCTTCGGCTCCGAACCGAAGGCGCCCTTCGCCGTCACGGACTCGGACGCGGCGCCGGAGGGGGCGCACGTGCCGGCAGTTCCGGCCCCGGGCGTGGCGCACGCGGTCAGCGACGCGAGGAGTCCGATGGTGACGACGAGTGCGGGGATGGCGCGCACGGATCCTCTTTCCGGTCGATGCAGGACGGGCACGGGGGAAGCCTACCGGTCGCCGTCGGAGGGGTCGGACGCCGCCGAGGCCGCTTCGGCAGCTGCGACCTTCCGGGCCTGGGCAGCCGCCTGGCGGGCGACCTTCCGGAGCTTCTTGTCGCTGGCCCCGCGCTCGCCGACCGCGCCGGGCGTCCAGGCCTCGACGTCCTCGTCGGAGAACTCGGCCTTGCCGGCACGACGCTTGAGGTTCGGCAGGACGACCCCGTCCGCCAGACGACGGGCGGTGATCAGGAACCCCGTGTGCGCCACCATCCGGTGGTCCGGACGGACCGCCAGTCCCTCGACGTGCCAGGTGCGCACCAGGGTCTCGCTGGACTGCGGGTCGGTGAAGCGTCCGGTGTCGCGGAGCGCCTCGGCGGTGCGGGACAGCTGCGTCACGGTGGCGACGTAGCAGACGATGAGGCCGCCGGGAGCGAGCGCGTCCGCCGCCTCGTCGACGCACTCCCACGGCGCGAGCATGTCGAGCACGACACGGTCGATGCTCTGCGGCTCGACGGCCTCGGGCAGTTCCTCGACCAGGTCGCCCACGGTGACGGACCAGTTGTCGGGGACGGCGCCGAGGAAGGTGCCGACGTTGCCCCGGGCGATCGCGGCGAACTCCTCGCGGCGCTCGAAGGACTGCAGGCTGCCGGTCGGGCCGATGGCGCGGAGGAGCCAGAGCGACAGGGCACCCGAGCCGACGCCGGCCTCGACCACACGGGCGCCCGGGAAGACGTCCGCGAAGGCCACGATCTGGGCCGCGTCCTTCGGGTAGACGATCGCGGCACCGCGGGGCATCGACATCACGTAGTCGTTCAGCAGCGGGCGGAGCGCCAGGTACTCGTCGCCGGTGCTGGCACGGATGACCGAACCGTCCGGCTGCCCGATGACGTCGTCGTGGGCGAGCATGCCGCGGTGCGTGTGGTAGACCACGCCGGGCTCGAGCGACAGCGTCGTGAGCTTGCCCTTGGGGCCGGTGAGCTGCACCCGGTCGCCGGCGCGGAACGGCCCGCGGGGCGGGGTGTGCGGGGCGCCGCCGGCGGTGTGCGGCAGCTCGACCTCCGCAGCGGAGACGATGTCGTCGTGCGCGCCGGCGTCCGGCGCTCCGGCGTCGTGCGCACCGGCATCCGGCGTCGTGGTGGTGTCGTCGCTCATCGCGCGTCCCCTTCGGTGACGGGGGCCGACGTCGGGTCGGAGGCCGGGCCTCCCTGGCGTTCGGCGGCACGCGCGGTGAGCGCCGGACCGGTGAGTTCGAGCAGGCGGTCGACGTCGACGCCGCTGAGGGTGGTGAGGTGCACGTCGCCGGCGCCCTCGGCGATCGGCACGATGTGCTCGACCGCGACGGTGACCGCACCCGAGGCGCGGGCCGAGGCGACACCGGTGGCGGAGTCCTCGATCGCGATGCAGGCGGTGGGTTCGACGCCGAGCTGTGCGGCGGCGGCCAGGTAGGCGTCCGGGTGCGGCTTCGGACGGTCCACGTCGTCGCCAGCCACGACGACCCGGAAGCCGCGGGCGCCGAACGCCTCTGCCGTCACGAGCGCCATCGTCCGCCGGGACATCGTCACGAGCGCGGTCGGGACCCCGCGGTCGTGCAGTTCCTCGACGAGTTCACGGGCGCCGGGACGCCAGGGCAGGTCGTCACCGTGCAGCCGTTCGACCACGTAGTCGGTCATCCACTGGACGATCTCCTCGACCTCCATGTCGACGCCCTTGTCGCGGAGGATCTCCCCCGAGCGCTCCAGTCCGCTGCCGACCAGGGACAGACCGTCCTGGTGGGTCCACTCGGCGCCGTACCGGGCGGTGAGCACGACCTGCGACTCCTGCCAGATCGGCTCGGTGTCGATGATCGTGCCGTCCATGTCCCACAGCACGGCATCGGGCAGCACGCTCGTGGGCTGGGCGGGGGCAGGGGGTTGCGCGGTCACGGGCGACGAGTCTACCGGCGACGCCGTCCGGGGCGGTCCGGTGCTGCTCGCGGCGCCGGCGAGCGGTCAGGACACCCCGCTCACCTCCGCCGAGTGGTCACGGACCGTCGCTCTGGAGGCCCGTACCCGACCGGACGTGACCAGTCGCCGCCGCCGGGCGGGCGCGTCGGACACCCCGGCGACGGCAGGTCGTGACCGGTCGCCGCCGCCGGGCGGGCGCGTCGGACACCCCCGGTACCCGACCGGACGTGACCGGTCACCTCCGACGGGCGGGCGCGTCCGACACCCCGGCGACGGCGGCACAGCACGTGGAGGGCGGCAGGCCGACGGCGGGACTATCGTGGATGCCTGATCGTGTCCGGTCGGCGCGCGCGCGAGCGCGGCGGACCACTCCACCACCAGGAGGCCCTGCCGTGCCACAGCACTCCCCCTTCAGCGACGGACGGCTCCTCGTCGTCGCGTTCGAAGGCTGGAACGACGCGGGAGAGGCCGCGAGCGGTCTCGCCCGCCGCATCGTCGACGCGCTCGAACTCTCCGAGCTGCGGGAGATCGACGGCGAACGCTACGTCGACTACCAGTTCAACCGGCCCGAGGTCGGCTTCGACGACGAGGGCGAACGCGGCGTGCAGTGGCCCCGGATCGTCCTGCACGGGCCGAGTGCCGAGGGTCGCCCGGTGATCGGTGCGACCGGCGCCCCGACCGAGCGCGACGTCTTCGTCCTGGTCGGCCCCGAGCCTTCCCGCACGTGGCGCGGCTTCTGTGCCGAGGTCATCGACCTGGCCGACGTCTACTCGATCGACGCCGTGGTGTTCGTGGGCGCGATGCTCGCCGACGTGCCGCACACCCGCCCGATCTCGGTGTTCGTGTCGAGCGAGAACGCGACCGTCCGTGCCGCGTTCGACGTGGACAAGTCGACGTACGAGGGCCCGACCGGCATCCTCGGGGTCCTCGCCGACTCGATGGACAAGGCCGGACTCACGACCCTGTCGCTCTGGGCGTCGGTGCCGCACTACGTGCACAACGCCCCGTCGCCGAAGGCCACCCTGTCGCTCCTCGACAAGATGGAGGAGCTGACCGACGTCACCGTCCCGCGCGGCACCCTGCTCGACGACGCCGCGCAGTGGGAGGAGGGCATCGACGCCCTCGCCTCGGACGACGAGGACATGGCCTCGTACATCGGGCAGCTCGAACAGGCGCGGGACACCGTCGACTCCCCCGAGGCGTCCGGCGACGCGATCGCGCAGGAGTTCGAGCAGTACCTCCGGCGTCGCGAGCACAAGGACGGCAAGGACGGCAACGGCGCGGCCGGCGAAGGACCCTGGCGTCCGCCGCAGCCGCCGCAGTAGGCGTGAGCCGCGTCGGGGACGCGAGCCGCACCACCACGAGCACCTGACGGACGGGAGGCCCGGGACCAGCTGGTCCCGGG
>NZ_JARUXD010000072.1:0-17701 GCF_030433875.1 Curtobacterium sp. PsM8
GCCTCGCACCACGGGAAACCGTGGCGCGAGGCGGTTGCCGTTGCGCGGGTGCCAAAGGCACCACGGCCGGGCCGGCGCCGCCGTCGTCGGCGCACGCCGCGCCTCCCGGCCGCCGAGCCGACCGAGGCTCGGCCGGGCGGACTCGACGCCGGCGGCCAGCGCCGCGCCGCGCAGGGCGAGGCTCGGCCACCGGCCGCGCCTGCGCCTTCGCACAACAGCAACCGCCCCGCACCACGGGAAACCGTGGCGCGCTGCGGTTGCCGTTGTGCGGGTGCCAACGGCACCACGGCCGGGCCGGCGCCGCCGTCGGCGCACGTGCGCCACAAGCTGTCCGCAGGGGCGAGGCTCGGCAGCGCGGCTAGTGCAGGTGGCGCTCCGCCGCCTCGACGACGTTCTTCATGAGCATCGCGCGGGTCATCGGACCCACACCGCCCGGCGTCGGCGAGAGGAACCCGGCGACCGAGGCGACCGAGGGGTCGACGTCGCCGCGGAGCTTGGCCTTGCCCGTGCCCTCGTCGAGCACGCGACTGATGCCCACGTCGATGACCGCCGCGCCGGGCTTCACCCAGTCCGGCTGCACCAGCCCGGCGACCCCGGCGGCCGCGACGATGATGTCGGCACGGCGGCACTCGGCGGCGACGTCCTCGGTGAGCGAGTGCGTCAGCGTGGCGGTGGCCTCGAGGCGGGTGAGCAGCAGACCGAGCGGCCGGCCCACGGTCAGACCCTGCCCGATGATCGTGACGTGCTGGCCCCGGATCGGGATGTCGTACGCCTCGAGCATCGCGACGATACCGCGCGGGGTGCACGGCAGCGGGGCGTCGATCGTGCCGGCACCACCGGGGACGGCGAGCACGAGCTCGCCGAGGTTCGTCGGGTGCAGGCCGTCGGCGTCCTTCGCCGGGTTCATCAGCTCGAGCATCGGGATCGGGTCGATGCCCTGCGGCAGCGGGAGCTGCACGATGAACGCGGTGACTCGGGGGTCGTCGTTCATCTGCAGGATCGCTCCGCGGATGTCCGCGGCACTGGCGGTCTCCGGCAGGTCGATGCGGATCGAGTCGAGCCCGATCTGTGCCGAGTCGCGGTGCTTGCCGGCGACGTAGGACACCGAGCCGGGGTTCTGTCCGACCATGATCGTGCCGAGACCCGGCCGGAAGCCGTGGTCGTGCAGCCGGTCGATGCGGACCTTCAGGTCGTCGAGTGTCCGGGCGGCGAGGGCGGTGCCGTCGATGCGCACGGCGGAGCCCTCCCCTGCCCACCGCTCGGCGGGCAGGGGAACCGTCGTGTCGCTCACGCGTAGAGCGGGAACGCGTCGGTCAGGGTCTTCACCCGGGCCGAGAGTGCTGCCACGTCGGGGTTCGGCATCAGCGTCAGCGCGATGATGTCCGCGACCTCGGCGAACTCGGCGTCGCCGAACCCGCGGGTCGCCAGCGCCGAGGTGCCGATGCGGACACCCGAGGTGACCATCGGCGGACGCGGGTCGAACGGCACGGAGTTGCGGTTCACGGTGATGCCGACCTCGTGCAGGAGGTCCTCGGCCTGCTTGCCGTCGACCTCGGACTCGCGCAGGTCGACGAGCACCAGGTGCACGTCGGTGCCGCCGGTGAGGACGTCGATGCCCGCGCTCTTGGCGTCGGGCTGGATCAGACGAGCCGCGAGAGCCTGGGCGCCGCGGATGGTGCGCTCCTGGCGGTCCTTGAACTCCGGGGTGCCGGCGAGCAGGAACGCGGTGGCCTTCGCCGCGATGACGTGCATGAGCGGGCCACCCTGCTGCCCCGGGAAGACGGCCGAGTTGAGCTTCTTGAACAGCGTCTCGTCGTTGGACAGGATGATGCCCGAGCGGGGACCGGCCAGGGTCTTGTGCACGGTCGAGGAGACGACGTGTGCGTGCGGGACCGGCGACGGGTGCAGGCCCGCGGCGACGAGACCGGCGAAGTGCGCCATGTCGACCCAGAGCTTGGCGCCGACCTCGTCCGCGATCTCACGGAACTTCGCGAAGTCCAGCTGGCGCGGGTACGCCGACCAGCCGGCGATCAGGACCTTCGGCTGGTGCTCGATGGCCTTGGCGCGGATGTCGTCGTAGTCGACCTCGAAGGTCTCCGGGTCGACGCCGTACGAGACGGCGTTGTAGATCCGGCCGGAGAAGTTCAGCTTCATGCCGTGGGTGAGGTGACCACCGTGGGCGAGCTCGAGGCCCAGGATGGTGTCCCCGGCCGAGGCGATGGCGTGCAGGACGGCGGCGTTCGCGGTCGCGCCGGAGTGCGGCTGGACGTTGGCGTACGCGGCACCGAAGAGCGCCTTGGCACGGTCGATCGCGAGCTGCTCGGCGACGTCGACGTACTCGCAGCCGCCGTAGTAGCGCTTTCCGGGGTAGCCCTCGGCGTACTTGTTCGTCAGGACGGAACCCTGCGACTCGAGGATCGCGCGCGGCACGAAGTTCTCGGAGGCGATCATCTCGAGGAAGTCGCGCTGACGCCCGAGCTCCTGCTGCAGGACGGCGGCGATCTCCGGGTCGACCTCGGAGAGGGGGGCGTTGAAGGACGACTGGGTCGCTGCGGGCGACAGGTCGGTGATGGACACGGGACTCCTCGTTGTCTGGCGCGCCGGAGCGCGACACCGCCGAGCAGACGCACGACGGGGTGGACGATTGGTTGCGGCCCAGGCGTACGGCCGCGCACCGTGTCAGGTGTCGCTTCCCGATGGTGACCCATCCAACGCCAGTCGCGACGCCTCGATCGTACCGAGGCCACCGGTTCGTGTCACCCTTGACTCCATGACCATGCTGAGTCCGGACGTCGACGAGCGGACCTCGGTGCGCGCGGACGTCCCGTGGACGACCGTGGTGTGGGACGACCCGGTCAACCTGATGTCGTACGTCACCTACGTCTTCGAGTCCTACTTCGGGTTCCCACGCGCGAAGGCCGAGCGGCTGATGCACCAGGTCGACTCCGACGGGCGCGCGATCGTCGCGACCGGCCACCGCGAGGAGATGGAACGCCACGTGGAGGCCATGCACGGCTACGGCCTGCAGGCGACCGTCGACCGGGCCCCCGCCGCGTGATCCCCTTCGTCCGCCGCGCCGACGGCGTGCACCTCGGACTGGCCGCCGGCGAGCGCGCCGTCCTCACCTCGCTGGTCGAGCAGCTGCGCCAGGTCCTGGACCACGACCTGGCGACGGACCCGGTCGCGGTCCGGATGTTCCCGGACGCCTACCCCGAGGACGACGAGGCCAGCGCCGAGTTCCGCCGCTACACGCAGGAGGACCTGCGCACCGCCAAGTCCGCGAACGCGGCCGTCGTCCACGAGTGGCTGACCGGCGCCCGCGAGGGCGCACTGAGCCGGTCGGACGAGCAGGCGTGGCTCCGGTCGCTGACGGACCTGCGGCTGACGATCGCGGACCGGCTGGGCATCGTCGACCGTGCGACGGCGGACAACGGGCTGGACGGGGACGACGGCAGCGTCGGGCTGCGGGACGTCTACGACTGGCTCGGGTACGTGCAGGAGCACCTGGTCGTCACGATCTCCGCACGCTGACGGCGCTGCTCGCCGGTGCGTCTGCCGGACGGGAGGCACGCAGCACGGCCGCCACGGGCCTCCCGTCCGTCCCGTCCCGGTCCCGCGACCGGCGGGTCACCGCCCCAGCAGCTCCCGCCGGTGCGCCCGCGCCCACCCGGAGAACGGGGTCGCCGCGGTGCCGGTGATCCGCTCGACCTCGTGCGTGAGCACGTCGACCCCGTCGAGGCCACGCCGCGCGACCACGCCGAACTGCTGCCGGAGCCCCTCGGCCTGCCAGGCGGGCATGCCGGTCAGGCGCAGCATGCCGCCGAACACCCGGCTCGGCAGGTGCAGGTAGCGCACGGGCCGGCCGAGTCCGGTGCTGAGTTCCCGGGCGACACCGCGGCCGTCGAGCAGTTCCGGCCCGGTCAGGACGGGCTCGTCGCCGTGGTGGACCCCGCCCTGCAGGACCGTGCTGGCGACGCGGGCGATGTCGAGCGTGTCGATCCAGCCGATGACGCCGTCGCCCATCGTCTGCGGGAAGACCCCGCGGCGGATCGCCGGTCCGGAGGGGACCAGGTTCGTCATGAAGCCGGACGGGTGCAGGATCGTGCGTTCCAGGCCGCTCGCCCGGACGGCCCGGTCGATCCGCCAGATGGCGCTGGCCCAGGGCATCGGCGAGTGTTCCGCCGCGTCTCCGCCGGAGAGCTGGACGATCGCGCGGACCCCGGCGGTACGGGCGGCGTGGACGGCGGTGATGCCGTGCTCCGCCTGGCGTTCGGTGGCGGCGGTGACGAGGAACAGCTGGTCGACGCCCTCGAGTGCGGTGGTCAGGGCCTCGCCGTCGTCCAGGTCGGCGAGGCGGGCGTCGATGCCGCGGTCGCGGAACGCCCGGACCTGGTCGGGGCGGCGGACGACGGCGCGGACGTCCGCGCCGGCGGCGTGCAGCATCTCGATGGCCTTGCCGCCGACGTCGCCGGTCGCGCCGGTGACTGCGATGGTGTCGCGCATGGTTCCTCCTGGTGGTGCGGGTCAGACCCTGGTGGTGCGGGCCGGACCCGCAGCGTCGGTATCAGCTTTCTGATACCGAACGGTACGCCGTACGATCGACGTGTGCCCCGGGAGTTCTCAGCGACGCGAGACGACGTCGACGCCATCGCCGCGTGGACCGTCATCCGGGCCGCCCGCGAACTCGCCCGACGCCTGGCGGCCGAACTGGACCCGCTCGACCTGACCCCGGTCGAGTTCGGCGTCCTCGTGCAGCTCGCCGCGGCCGACGGGCTCAGCCAGGCGGACCTCGCACGGGCCGTGGGTGTCCGACCGCAGAGCATGACGCCGCTCGTCACCGGACTCGGCGAGCGCGGGCTGCTCGACCGGGGCACGGAGCGGGGACGCGGCCGGCTCTCCCGCATCCGACTGACCCCGGCGGGCCGCGACCTGCTGAGCCAGGCGTACCCGGTCGTGCACGCCAGCAACCGGTGGTTCGGCGACGACCCCGACGGCAGCGCCGCCCTCGTCGCGACCCTGCGCCCGCTGCTCGGTGACGCCAGCGACCCGGTCGACGCCCCGGTACCCTGAACCGGTGACCGACCCGACGCCCGAGAACCCCACGCACTGGACCCTCACGCTGGTCTGCGACGACCAGCCGGGGATCGTGCACGCCGTGTCCGGAGCCGTGGTCGCGGCCGAGGGCAACATCACCGAGTCGCAGCAGTTCTCGAGCGCCGACACGAACACGTTCTTCATGCGCCTGCAGGTGATGGCGCCGGTCGACCGGCAGACCTTCCAGGAGTCCCTGGCCCCGGTCGTCGAGCGCTACGGCATGCGCGTCCAGCTCGACGTCGTCGGTCGTCCGATGCGGACCCTCGTGCTCGTATCGAAGGCCGGGCACTGCCTGAACGACCTGCTCTACCGGCAGCGCGGCGGCCAGCTGCCGATCGACGTGCCCCTGGTGCTGGCGAACCACCCCGACCTCGCCGAGCTGGCGTCGTTCTACTCGGTGCCGTTCGAGCACCGGCCCGTCACCGACGCCGAGTCGAAGGCCGCCATGGAGCGCCGGATCCTCGAGGCGGTCGACGAGCACGACATCGAACTCGTCGTCCTCGCCCGGTACATGCAGATCCTCTCCCCCGAGCTCTGCGCCGCCCTGGCCGGTCGCGCCGTGAACATCCACCACTCGTTCCTGCCGGGCTTCAAGGGCGCGAACCCGTACCGGCAGGCGCACGCCCGTGGCGTCAAGCTCATCGGTGCCACCGCCCACTTCGTCACGAGCGACCTGGACGAGGGCCCGATCATCGAACAGAACGTCGTCCGTGTGGACCACACCAAGGAACCCGCCGAGCTCGTGTCGATCGGGCAGGACGAGGAGTCCCGCACCCTGACCCAGGCCGTGCGCTGGATCGCCGAGGACCGCGTGCTCCTCGACGGTGCGCGCACGATCATCTTCAAGTAGGGCCGGTCATGCGCGACGCACCCCGCAGCCCGATCGACCCCGGTGACGACCACGTCCCGGTTGCTCCGGCCACCTCGCAGCGACGGATCGACGTGTGGAGCGTCGTCCGGTTCGTCGTCTGCGCCTTCGGCCTGCTGTCCTTGGCGTACTGGGGGTACCTGACCTGGCCGTACCCGTTCCCGGCGCTGTTCTTCATCGTCGGCGCACCGCTGTTCGCCGCGGTGGTCTGGTACTTCTTCCGCTCGCCGCGCTCACCGATCGAGACCGACGTGGTGGGCAAGACCATCGTCGAGGTCGCCCTCGTCATCGCGGCCGGCGCCACCTGGATCTCGCTCGGCCACCCGGCCGTCGGACTCGTCTTCGTGGTGGTGGCCGCCGTGAGCGGGATCGTCACGGCCCGGCGGGAGACCGCATGAGCGACGCCGGTCTGGAGGCCCGCACCACCCTGGTCCGCGCCGCCCGCCTGGTCGACGGGGCCGGCCCCGTGACGGACGGGTGGGTGCTCGTCGGCGGGGACACGATCCTCCAGGCCGGGACGGGCGTCGCACCGGACGCGGACGAGGTCGTCGACCTCGGCGACGCGACCCTGGTGCCCGGATTCGTCGACCTGCACGGGCACGGCGGGGCGACCCAGGCGTACGAGGACGACGACTTCAGCGCGGCCCTGGCCGCCCACCGGATGCACGGGACCACCCGCTCGGTCGTCAGCCTCGTGGCGAACCCGGTGCCGGACCTGGTGCGCTCGCTCAGCCGGATCCGCGACGTGATGGCGAGCGATCCGCTGCTGCTCGGGGCCCACCTCGAGGGGCCGTTCCTGTCGCCGGACAACAAGGGCGCCCACAACGAGGACTTCCTCGTCGCCCCGACACCCGCCGCCGTCGAGGCGCTGCTCGCCGCAGGTGCGGGCGTGATCCGCCAGGTGACGATCGCGCCCGAACTGCCCGGCGCACTCGACGCGGTCCGCCGGTTCGTCCAGGCCGGGGTGACCGTCGCGGTCGGGCACACCGTCGGCACGTACGAGCAGGCGCGCGCGGCGTTCGACGCCGGCGCGACCGTCCTGACGCACGCGTTCAACGCGATGCCGGGCCTGCACCACCGCCGCCCCGGGCCGATCGGTGCCGCCGTCGAGGACGAGCGGGTGACCCTCGAACTCATCCTCGACGGCGTGCACGTGCACCCGGCCGCCGCACGCACGCTGTTCCGCGCCGCCCCCGGGCGGATCGCCCTCATCACCGACGCGATGGGGGCCGCCGGCGCTGCCGACGGCCCCTACCGACTCGGGTCGCTCGACGTCACCGTGACGGACGGTGTCGCGCACGTCACCGGGACGGACACGATCGCCGGCTCGACGCTGACGCAGGACGTCGCACTGAGGAACGCCGTGCGGCTCACCGGGCAGTCGCTGCCCGACGCTGTGGCGGCCCTGACCAGCGTGCCGGCCCGGGCGATCGGACTCGGCGACCGGTTCGGACGGCTCGCGCCCGGGTTCGCGGCGGACCTGGTCGCGCTGTCACCGGCGCTCGAGGTGCTCCGGGTGTGGGGCGCCGGGCAGCCGCTCGATCAGTAGTACTCGCCCTGCCGGTAGTCCCAGCTCGTGAACGTGTCGGCGAGCAGACCCATGATCCGGTCGACGGCCAGGCCCTTCCGGATCAGCGTCGGCGCCGGGGTCACCGAGCGCTGGCCGTCCTGCTGCGGCACGAGCACACCGGCCGCGTCCACCATCGAGACCATCACGCCCTGTTCGTAGCGGGTCTCGGCGGTCGCCTCCGGCTGGATCGAGGCCACGTAGTCGTCGGCCTCGATGACGACGTCGGCGGACTCGGCGATCCGCTCGCCGATGCCGGCGACGACACCGCGGTTGCCCGTCCCCGACGGGTTGGCGGAACTGGCGAACGCGAAGCGGCCGTGCTGCGTCCAGAGCTCGCGGGCGGCGAGTTCACCGGGGACGCCGAACTTGATCACGAAGCAGGACGTGCCGCGGGTGTCCGTCATGAGCTCGTCGGAACCGTCCTCGGGTAGCGCCGCTCGTCCGGCGTCGCTCCACGGCAGGATGCACCCGAGCAGGACGTCCTCGTCCCAGCACCGCTGGTACAGGGCGTCGATCTCCGGGGTGAGCTGGGCGATGGACCGGAGCATCTCGAGCGAGCTGACGAGCACGACACCGGGCTTGTTGCGGTTGCGCTGCTTCGCGTCGAACTTGCGCTCGAGGCCGGCGCGGTCGGTGGTCATCAGGATGTAGCCGACCTTGGTCGGCACGACGGCCAGGCCGCCCGAGCGGAGCAGGGCGTCGACGGCGGTGCGCGGCACGCCCTCGGTCCAGTGCTCGGTGGTCGTGGTGGGGATCGCGGGTGTCTCAGCGCTCATCGGGTTCCTCGTCCGCTCGCAGTTGGCTCCGCCAGACGATCGTCTGACAGCGGGAGCCTAGGGAGCGTTCGGGGGCCGCGGAGCACTCCTGTGGGAAGTCTCCGGAGCCTCGGACCCGGCGGTCGGCGAGGGCGCTCAGCGGACGCGGGCGACTGGCCGGTCGGCCGCGGGCTAGCGCCCCTGGCTGCGCGCTGCCCGGCGCTGCGCGAGGACGCCCTGGACCGCCCAGACGACGAGTCCGACCAGGACGACGAGCGCTCCGCCGACGAACCACGCGCCGGCACCGATGTTCGCGTCCCCCGCCGGGCTGTTCGCGTTGCTGACGCCGCCGACGACGAGCATCACGGCCCCGTACACGACGAGGACGATCCCGATCAGGGCGGTGGGGCGGCGACGCTGCATGGCACGAACAGTAGCGCTCGGCTGAGGAGCAGTGCACCTCGACTGCCCCGTGACACTGCGTGACGCCGGAACACCCGCACTCCGGAGCCCCTGCATAGGCTCCGGACACCGGTGGACCCGCCGCCGGCCCCTCCTGAGGAGCCCCATGCCCAAGCAGTCCCTCGCCGAGCAGGTCACCACGTTCAACGACGGGTTCACCGCGCAGATCGGCCCCGAGCTCAGCGCCGTCTTCGACCAGGAACAGGCCGACCTCCGCTCCGCCGGGGTGCCGAGCGGTGCCGCCGACCTCGGGACCGTCGTGCCGGACGCGTCGCTGTTGACGCCGGGCGGGGCGACGACGTCACTCGCCGCCGAACTCGACGGCGACCCCGCGGTGGTCGTGTTCTACCGCGGCGCCTGGTGCCCGTACTGCAACCTCACGCTGCGGACGTACCAGCAGGACCTGCTGCCGGAGCTCCAGGCCCGCGGGGTGCGCCTGCTCGCGGTCTCGCCACAGACACCCGAGGGGTCCGAACTCGCGGTCGCGAACGGCGAGCTGGCGTTCCCGGTGCTCTCCGACCCGGGCAACGCGCTCGCCGCCGCGCTCGGCATCGTCACCGCCCCGAGTTCGGCGGCACGCCAGGCGCACACCGCGCTCGGCTTCGACGTCGCGGACAGCAACGCCGACGACACCGCGCAGATCCCGTTCCCGTCGGTGTTCCTGGTCGACGGGAACCGGGTGGTGCGGTTCGCCGACGTGCACGCCGATTACACGACCCGGACCGAGGTGCCGGAGATCCTGGCCGCGGTCACCCGCGTCGTCGGGTAGCGGGCCCGGCCCGGACCGAGGCCCCGTCCGACTCCCGCCCGCCCGCGCCTACCGGTCCTGCGGTCGGTCCCGCGGGGCGGTCGCCCACTCGGTGTCCGGCGTCGCTCCGACCCGGAGCGACAGCGTGCCACCCCGGTTCACGACGGACGCCGGTACCCACGACTTCGTCAGCGTCCGGCCGTCGAGCCGCGCACCCTGCACGTACTGGTCGGTGCCGGACGACCGGATGACGATCCGCTGCCCACTCCCCCGCCGGATGTCGACCGTGCTGAACGTCGGGCTGCCGATGAGCATCTCGGCCCGTCCCGGCGTCTGCGGGTAGAGCCCGATCGAGGCGAACACGTACCAGGCGCTCATCGTGCCGAGGTCGTCGTTTCCGGGCAGTCCGCTCGGCCCGGTGCCGTAGGCGTCGTCGACGACCCGGCGGACGGTCTCCTGCGTCTTCCACGGCTGGCCGAGCGCGTTGTACATCCACGGCGTGTGGATGTCGGGCTCGTTGGTCGGGTCGAACTTCGTCGCGTCGCCGCCGGTCACCGCGAAGGCACCGGACGTGTCGTGGAAGAAGGCATCGAGGCGTGCCACCGCGGCCGCGTCACCGCCGAGGGCAGCGGACAGGCCACTGACGTCCTGCGGCACGAGCCAGGTGTACTGCGCACTGGTCCCCTGCGCGAAGCCGACCCCGGTCGACGGCGCCCACCCGGGTGCCCAGGTGCCGTCGGCCTGCCGTGCTGCCTGGTACCCGACGGCCGGGTTGAACGTGTTCTTCCAGTACGTGCCACGGGCGGCGAACATCCGGGCGTCGGACCGCAGGCCCAGCGACGAGGCCCACGAGCCGAGGGCGCTGTCGGAGATCGAGTCCTCGAGCGTCTCGGCGGCACCGCCCCAGCAGTGGCAGTCGTCGTTCGCCGCGTACTGCCGCTGCAGGTACTGGTCGAGGCCCGGCCGTTGCGCCAGGCACTGCCCCGGGCACCCGATGTCACTGAGGGCGTCGGCGTTCTGCACGGTCGCCTGCTTCCGCAGCGACTCGTAGGCGGCACGGACGTCGAAGTTCCGCACCCCCATGGCGTACCAGGTGGCGAGGGTCGCAGCCGAGGGGTCGCCCGTCATCACGTGGGTCGGCGCACCGAGGTGCAGCCACCGGTCCCAGATCCCGCCGTTCTGCTGGGCGAACCGCAGCATCGACTGGGCCATGTCCCCGGCGACGTCCGGCCGCAGCAGGGCGAGCAGCTGGATCTGCGCCCGGTACTGGTCCCAGCCGGAGTACGTGCCGTAGACGGCGCGGTGCCCGCGGTCGATGCGGTGCACCCGCATGTCCGGCCCGAGGTACCGGCCGTCGCGGTCGTTCAGCGTGTTCGGCTGCATGAGCGCGTGGTACACCGACGTGTACAGCTGCGTGGTCCGGTCCGCGGTGCCGCCACCGACCCGGATGCGCGACAGTTCGCGGTTCCAGGAGGCTCGGGTCGCCGCCGCCACGCTGGCGACGCTCGCGTGCTTCCGCACCTCGGCGTCCCGGTTCGCGACCGCGCCCGCGGCGCTGACGTACGAGATGCCGATCCGGGCGTGCACGGTGGCCCCGCGACGCGCGTCGAAGCCGACCCACGCGCCGGAGCCGCGTCCGGCACGGTCGGCGCCGGTGAGGTACCCCTCCCCACCGGCGGCGTGCGTGCCTCCCGGCTGGACGGTCCCGTCCTTCCACGTGCCGGTCGTCGTGAAGTCGCGGTCGAAGGTGGCCGTGAAGTACAGGCGGTAGTAGCTGCGGCGGTCGGGGTTGGTGGCGCCGCCGCCGTTCGCGCGGCGGCTGCAGAACCCGCCGGTCAGGACGCTGCCGCTCACCGTGCGGGTGCGGGCGTCGACGCGGGTGTCGGCGGCCTCGCTGCCGTTGATCGAGTTCGAGGTGCGGAACAGCAGGTTCGCGGCCTGCCCGGCCGGGAACGCGAACTCGCCGATGCCGGCGCGGGTCGTGACGGCGAGGTCGGTGCGGACGCCGTTGTCGAGCTGGACGGAGTAGCGGCCGGGGCTGGCGGACTCCTGGTCGTGCGAGTAGCCGGCGGCGTAGACCGCGTCGGTGGTGTCCGCGGAGGGCGAGGTGCTCACGGCCGTCGTGATCGGCATGATCGGCACGTCACCCGCGGCGCCCGGGGCGCAGCCGGCACCGTTGAGGTGGGTCAGGCTGAACCCGCGCAGGCGGTTCACGTCGTACGAGTAGCCGTTCGCGACCGGGGTCGAGGTCTGGTCGCCCTTCGTGCCGGTCGGGCTCCACTGCATCATCCCGAAGGGCGCGGTCGCGCCGGGCCAGGTGTTGCCGTCGTGGCTGGTCCCGATGAACGGGTCGACGGAGGCGGCAGGGTCAGTGACCGGCCGGGAGGCCGTGGTCACCCCCGCAGCACCGGTCGCGGTGGCGGCGCTGGCCGGTGCCGCGACCACCCCGGTGCCGAGCAGCGCGGCGATCGTGGCCGCTGCGGCGAGCGGGACCGGACGGAAGGGCGGGCGACGGTGCACGCGGGAGCGGTTCACGAGGGCGACGGTAGCCCCCTCGGACGGGGGACGCACGCGGTGTCACGGAGCGGTCGGGTGCTGTTCACGTCGTGGTCGCCCGGGCGCCGGGCCTCTGCGGCGACCCGGGTGTGCCGCTGCCCCTGGTCGGCGGCCGTCCGTGCTGCGAGGATGACCCGCATGAGCGTCATGGTCTCGCTGTTCGATGCCCGCCGGACCCGCACGAGCGAGAAGTACACCGTGTACGACGCGGACGTGCTGCCGATGTTCGTCGCGGAGATGGACTGCGCCCTCGCGGAACCGGTACGGGACGCCCTGGTGCGCGCGGTCACCGACGGGGACACCGGCTACGTCGGACACGGCCGGGCGCTGCCCGAAGCCTTCGCCGACTTCGCCGCCGACCGGTGGGACTGGGCGGTCGACCCGGACCTGGTGCGGACCACGACGGACGTCTCGGTCGCGGCGGTCGAGACGCTCCGCCGGGTGATCGAGCCCGGCGACCAGGTCGTCGTCATGCCGCCGGTCTACCCGCCGTTCTGGGACTACGTGACCGAGGCCGGCGGCTCCGTGACCGAGGTGCCGCTCCTGGCCCCGGCGGGCATCTCCGACCCGTACGACACGACGGCCGGGTGGCGGATGGACCTGGACGGCGTCCGGCAGGCGTTCGCCGAGGGCGCCCGCACGGTGCTGCTCTGCAACCCGCACAACCCCCTCGGCCTGGTGCACGACCGGCAGTCACTGGTGGCGCTGGCCCGGCTGGCGGCGGAGTGGGACGCGGTCGTGGTGTCGGACGAGATCCACGCGCCGCTCGTGCACGCCGACGCCACGTTCACGCCGTTCCTCGACTGCTGCCCGGAGGCCGCGACCCTCGGGGTGGCCCTGACGAGTGCCAGCAAGGCGTGGAACACGGCCGGGACGAAGTGCGCCCTGATGATCGGCGCCTCGGACCGGGCTCGGGCGTGGTTCGACGGGATGCCGGTCGAGGTCGTCGAGCGCACCGGGATCCTCGGCTACACCGCGAGCGTCGCCGCGTTCTCGGAGGGCGGGCCCTGGTTGGCGTCCCTGCTCGCCGAGCTGGCCACGAACCGGCGGATCCTGGCCGAGGAGCTCGGCACGGCGCTGCCGGGGGCGGGGTACCGGCAGCCGCAGGCGTCGTACCTGGCGTGGCTCGACCTCCGGGCCCTGCCGTGGGGCGAGGACCCGGCGCTCCGGCTGGTCGACGAGGCGAAGGTGGCGCTGTCGAACGGCCGGGACTTCGGGCGCCAGGGCATCGGGCACGCCCGGCTCAACTTCGGCTGCTCCGAGGACACCCTCCGCGAGGGCCTGTCCCGCCTGGCCGCCGCCGTCTGACCCCTACTCGAAGCGCTGCCAGGTCGGCTTGTTGGCGTACGTGTAGCGGTAGTAGTCGGCGAGACGGAGGCCCGCGGCCGCCTCCTCGTCGACGACGACCGTGGCGTGCTCGTGCAGCTGCAGCGCCGAGCCGGGCACGAAGGACGACAGCGGCCCCTCGACCGCGGCGGCGATCGCGTCCGCCTTCGCCGAGCCCTGGGCAACGAGGACGAGCTCGCGGGCCTCGAGGATCGTGCCGAGCCCCTGCGTCATGCAGTGCGTCGGCACCTGGTCGGGCGAGTCGAAGAAGCGGGCGTTCGCCTCTCGCGTGGACGGCGCCAGGGTCTTGATGCGGGTGCGGGACGCGAACGAGGACGTCGGCTCGTTGAACCCGATGTGCCCGTTCGCCCCGATGCCGAGGATCTGCACGTCGACCCCGCCGGCGGCGCGGATCGCGGCGTCGTACTCCTTCGCGGCGAACGCCAGGTCCCCGGCGCGCCCGTCCGGCACGCGGACCCGGCTGGGGTCGAAGCCGAGCGGCCCGACGACGTCGCGGGCGATGACGCTGGCATACGACTCCGGGTGCTCGAGCGGGATACCGACGTACTCGTCGAGCGCGAACCCGCGGGCCTGTGCGAACGACAACTCGCCGGCCTCGACGCGTCGACGCAGGTCGGCGTAGATGCCTTCAGGGCTCGACCCCGTGGCGAGTCCGACGACCGCGGACGGCTTCTCCGTGACGACCGACGCGATCTTGGCCGCGGCGACGCGACCGACCTCCGCCGGAGTGGGCAGGATGATGATCTCCACGAGCGCAGTCTACTGGTCATGACCAGTCGGCGACAGGGGGCCGACCCGTCGGCCGAGCCCGGTAGCGTGGCGGCATGCCCACCCCCGACTTCGTCCTGTCGCTGCGCGAGAAGGTCGGCACCGAGCTGCTCTGGCTGACCGGCGTCACAGCAGTCGTCACCCGCGGCGAGGGCGACGACCGCGAGCTCCTCGTGGTCCGCCGTGCCGACAACGGGGCGCTGACCCCGGTCACCGGCATCGTCGACCCGGGCGAGGAACCCGCCGTCGCCGCCGAGCGCGAGGTCCTCGAGGAGGCCGACGTCGTCGCCGTCGCCGAACGCCTGGCCTGGGTGCAGACGCTGGAGCCGATGACCTACCCGAACGGCGACCGCGCCCAGTACATGGACCTCGTCTTCGCCTGCCGCTGGGTCTCCGGGGACCCGTACCCGGCCGACGGCGAGAACACCGAGGCGTTCTGGGCGCCGGTCACGAGCCTCCCGGACATGCCGGAGAACATGCGCCGACGGGTCGACGCGGCCCTGGCGGACGAGGTCGCGGCGCGCTTCGAGCGCTGACCGGACGGGAGGCCCGACCCGCGTCCGCCCCGCCCCCTGCGGTCAGGAGACGGACACGTCAGGAGACGGGTGCCACCGCGACCGGGGCGCCGAGCAACCGGACCGCGACGGGGTCGCCGGACACACGTCGGTCGCCGACCTCGTGCTGGATCGTGACGATGGTGTCGTCGTCGAGCCGGACGGTGGTGCGCCGGATCGACCCGAGGAAGCTCGACGAGACGACCCGTCCGGTGACGCCCTCGGCAGCGAACGCGATGTCCTCCGGTCGGACGTACGCCAGCACCGGGCCGTCCGCCACTGTGAGGTCGAGCGCGGGCACCCGGAAGCCGTAGACGAACACGTCGCCGCCGCGCAGGTCCCCGCCGAGCCGGTTCGACTGGCCGACGAAGTCCGCCGTGAACGCCGACGACGGCGAGCGGTAGAGCTCCTCGGGCGTGCCGATCTGCTCGATGTCGCCGGCGTTCATCACTGCGATCCGGTCGGAGACGGCGAGCGCCTCCTCTTGGTCGTGTGTGACGAACACGGTCGTGATGCCGAGGTCGCTCTGGATGCGGCGGATCTCCTCGCGGAGGGACACCCGCACCTTGGCGTCGAGGGCGGAGAGCGGCTCGTCGAGGAGCAGCACGCGGGGGCGGGTCACGAGCGCGCGAGCGAGTGCCACACGCTGCTGCTGGCCGCCGGAGAGCTGGTGCGGGAACCGGTCGGCGAAGTCGGCGAGGTGCACCATGTCGAGCGCGTCGACGACCCGGGACTTCCGCTCGGACGACGGCACCTTGCGCATCTCGAGTCCGAACGCCACGTTCTGCCGCACCGTCATGTGCGGGAACAGCGAGTACTGCTGGAAGACCATCCCCATGTCGCGCTTGTTCGCGGGCGTGTTCGCCACGTCCTCGCCGTCGATCCGGATGGCGCCGGCGTCGATCGCCTCGAGCCCGGCGAGCGCCCGGAGTGCGGTCGTCTTGCCGCAGCCGGAGGGCCCGAGGAGCGACAGGAACTCGCCCGGCTCGACGCGGAGGGACAGCCCCGCGAGTGCCCGGTGGGTGCCGTAGCGCTTCTCGACGGCGTCGAGCTCGACGACGGCGCCGGACAGGGACGCGGGGGCAACGGGTGCGGTGGGTGCGGTGGTGGTCATGCGGGGTCCTTGGGGTGGGGACGACGGACGCGCGTGCGGCGCTGCCCGATCCGGCCGATGGCGACGAGCAGCAGGAAGCCGAACACCAGCGCGCCGAGCGAGAAGATCGCCGCGACGTACGGGTCGGTGCCCTGCACGAGCAGCAGTGCCGTCTGGAAGGTGGTGCGGGAGAGGAACGACGCCAGGGTGTACTCGCCCAGGACGACCGTGATCGTGAGGAAGCACGCGGCGAGGATGCCCCGCCGCAGGTTCGGCAGGAGCACCCGCCAGGTCACCGTCCACCACGAGGCACCGAGCGACCGGGCCGCCTCGGTCAGCGTGATGAGGTCCATCGCGGTGATCGCGGCGGAGATCGGACGGAAGGCGAACGGCAGCGCGATGGTGCCGATGGCGAAGGACAGCGTCCACGCGCCGGACCCGAACACCTGGGCGACGACCTGGTAGACGGGCACGAAGCCGACGACGAGCACGACGACCGGCACCGTGATCGGCACCAGGCAGACGAACTCCAGGATGCGTCGGAGCCGTGGGTGGTGCAGGGCGGTGATGACCTGGGCGGGCAGCAGCACGAGCAGGACGATCGCGACGGCGATGACCGCGATCAGGAGCGAGGCGCCGAGGCCGTCGAAGACCGGCTGGTAGGTGCCGGCGTTCGCCGGGTCGGCGAGGGCCGTGTAGTGCGCCGTGGTCAGGCTGCCGTCGGTGCCCTGACGGAACGTGAACTGCAGCAGCGCGACCAGCGGGACCGCGAAGACCAGTCCGACGACGACCAGGACGACCGCTGCGGTACCCAGTGACGGAGCCGTGCCGAACCGCGGGGCGCGGGCCGGGCCTCCTGTCCGGGCGGGACGGGACGTGCGTGCGGAACGGGCCGGACCTGCCGGACGGGCCGGACCTGCCGGACGGGCCGGACGTGCCGGACGGGCCGGCGCTCCCGCGCTCACCGCTGCCACCGGGCCGCACGACGCTGCAGCAGCGAGTACGCCGTCATCACGACCGCCATCACGACGACCATGCCGAGGGCCAGGACGCCCGCGACGTTCTGCAGGCCGATGATCGTCTCGCTGGTGAGCTGCGCGCGGATCGTCAGCGGGACGATGCCGCCCTGCGAGATGAGCGCCGCGGCGGTCGCGAACGACGAGAACCCGTTCGCGAACAACAGCAGCAGCGAGCCACAGAACGCCGGGGCCAGCACGGGCAGGGCCACGCGGCGCCAGTAGGTGAGGCGCGAGGCGCCGAGCGTGGCGGCGGCCTCGCCCCACTGGGTCTTGACGCCCTCCAGGGCGGGCATGAACGTCAGGACCATCAGCGGCACCTGGAAGTAGACGTACGGGATCACCAGGCCGGGCACCGTGTACAGGAAGGCACCGTCGGCGTTGAGGTCCCAGTGGAACGTGGACACGAGCCATGCCGTGACGAGGCCCTGCGTGCCGATCGTGGCGATGAACGCGAACGCGAGCATCACACCGCCGAACTGGGCCAGCACGCTGGCGGCGGAGTCGATCATCGACCGGATGATGCCGTCGGGCCGGAGCGCGGCGAGCGCCCAGCACACGAGCGCACCGACCACGGCGCCGATCACGGCGGAGGCCGCGGACAGCCCGAACGAGCCGCCGAATGCCCGCAGCACGCTGGGGTCGCCCAGCGCGGCGAGGTTCGCGAGCGTCGGGTGGCCCGACGCGTCGAAGAACCCGGACCCGACCGCGATGACCGCCGGGACGGCGAGGAAGAGCAGCACGTACGCCGCGAACGGGGTGAGGCCGAGCCACGCGACGCCGCCGCGGGGGGGGGGGGGGGGGGGGGGGGGGGCGGGGGGGGGGGGGGGGGGGGGGGCGCGGGGGGGGGGGGGGGGGGGGGGGGGGGGG
>NZ_JARUXD010000073.1:0-17623 GCF_030433875.1 Curtobacterium sp. PsM8
GGTCCCGGACCTGGTCGAGGTGCTCGCGGGCGCGGTCGTCCTGGGGGCGGTGCGGTGGGCCTAGGGGCCCCCCCCGGGCGGGGGGGGGGGGCCCCCCCCCCCCGGCCCCCCGGTCCGTCAGTGGGACCGTCTAGTTGACGGGTCCGGTGTACTTCTCGCCCGGACCCTTGCCCGGTGCGTCCGGGATCGCCGACGCTTCGCGGAACGCCAGCTGCACGGACCGCAGCCCGTCGCGGAGCGGACGCGCGTGCTGGTCGCCGATCTCGGTCGCGGCCGCGGTGACGAGCCCGGCGAGCGAGGTGATGAGCTTCCGCGCTTCGTCCAGGTCGGTCTGCTGCTCCGGGTCGTCGGCCAGGCCGACCTTCACGGCGGCGGCGCTGAGCAGGTGGACGGCCACGGTGTTGATGAGTTCGATCGCGGGGACCTCGGCGATGTCGCGCGCGGCCTCGTCGGAATCGTCGAATGCGGGGGCCGGGTTGCTCGGGGTGTCGGTCACGGTGCTCCTCTGCTAGACTCGCCGACGGCAGACACTGTCCGCGCGCCCGGATCTTTCCGGTCGAGCCCAGATCCTCCCGGTTGTACTCGAGAAGGTCCGGATCAGGACAGCGTCACGAAAGAGGAGTTCCTCCCACCCGCGGCTGCACCAAGGCTATCGGGTCACCACCGCTCCGCCGGAGTCCACGATGTGGGCATCGGCAGGCCGAACCGCAAGGGTCGGCGCAAGCCGGACCGCAAGGGTCGGCGTCGGGCGGCTGCCGAACGGGTCTCGATCCGTGCGTCAGATCTCCTCTCTCGTGCCGTCGTCCCGGGCAAACGCCCCGGACGGCCACCACCTGATTGAAGGAGCTCCGCATCACCGATCCCCGTACCAACGACCGAATCCGCGTCCCCGAGGTCCGACTGGTCGGACCCCAGGGCGAGCAGGTCGGCGTTGTCCCCATCGCCGTCGCACTGCGCCTCGCGCAGGAAGCCGAGCTGGATCTGGTCGAGGTCGCGCCGAACTCGAAGCCGCCCGTCGCCAAGATCATGGACTACGGCAAGTTCAAGTACGAAGCCGCTCAGAAGGCCAAGGAAGCCCGCCGCAACCAGGTCAACACCGACCTGAAAGAGGTCCGGTTCCGCCTGAAGATCGACGTGCACGACTACGAGACGAAGCGCAAGCGCGCCGAGGGGTTCCTCCTCGGTGGCGACAAGGTGAAGGCGATGATCCTCTTCCGCGGTCGCGAGCAGTCGCGTCCCGAGCAGGGTGTCCGGCTCCTCCAGAAGTTCGCGGAGGAGATCGCAGAGTTCGGCGTTGTCGAGTCGCGTCCGACTCAGGACGGCCGCAACATGACGATGATCATCGCGCCGCTGAAGAACAAGTCGGACGTCAAGGGCGAGCAGAACGCCAAGCGTGCCGCTGAGAAGGCCGAGCGGAAGGCCACCGAGCACTCCGCCAAGGCCAAGTCGGAGGACGAGCCCACGTCGGCTCCCGCCGCAGCAGCCCCGGCCGACTCGTCGGCCGAATAGGTCCTCCCAGGCCGATCCGCGCTCGACGCGGTCCCCATCCACCCCACGGAAAGGCACCACGATGCCCAAGCAGAAGACCCACTCCGGGTCGAAGAAGCGCTTCAAGATCACCGGCAGCGGCAAGATCATGAAGCAGCAGGCCGGTATGCGCCACAACCTCGAGGTGAAGTCCTCCAAGCGCAAGGCCCGCCTCAACGAGGACCAGGTCCTCGCGAAGGCCGACGTCAAGGCCGTCAAGAAGCTCCTCGGCCACTGAGTCGACCCGGATCGTAAAGGAACAGATCAATGGCAAGAGTCAAGAGAGCGGTCAACGCCGCCAAGAAGCGTCGCGTCATCCTCGAGCGCGCAGAGGGCTACCGCGGTCAGCGGTCGCGCCTCTACCGCAAGGCGAAGGAGCAGGTCACCCACTCCCTCGTCTACGCGTACCGTGACCGTCACGCGAAGAAGGGCGAGTTCCGTCGCCTCTGGATCCAGCGCATCAACGCTGCGTCGCGTGCGAACGGCCTGACCTACAACCGCCTCATCCAGGGTCTGGCCCTGGCTGGCGTCGAGGTCGACCGCCGCATCCTCGCGGACCTCGCGATCAACAACGCCGAGACGTTCGCCGCGCTCGTCGAGACCGCCAAGAAGGCCCTGCCGGCCGACACCTCGGCGCCGAAGGCAGCCTGAGCCACGTCACCCGTGCACCGGAACCCCCGCTCCCTGTGGAGTGGGGGTTCCGTCGTTCCCGGGGCCATCCGTCGGCAGTCCGGTCGTGGCGGGCAGCCGGTGGTTCCTAGACTGGGCCCGTGAGCGAACTCCTCGAGAACCCCCGTGCCGGCCGAGTGAAGGCCGTGGCCGCCCTGGCCAAGAAGGACGTCCGTGCCGAGACCGGGCTGTTCCTGCTCGAGGGCCCGCAGGCCGTGCGCGAGGCGATCGAGTACCGCCCGGAGCTCCTCCGTGAGCTCTACGTCACCCCGACCGCGGCCGCGCGCCACGGTCTGGACGACGCCCCGGTCGACACCTGGTTCGTCACCGAGCAGGTGCTCGACGCGATGGCCGACACGGTCACCCCGCAGGGCGTGGTCGCGGTGTGCCAGCAGTTCCCGACGTCGGTCAAGGACGTCTTCCCGGACGCCCGTCTGGAGGCGCGTGTCGACTCCGACGAGTCCGGCGCCCTGCCCGGACTGGTCGCCATCCTCGAGGAGGTCCGCGACCCGGGCAACGCCGGCACGATCATCCGGGCCGCAGATGCCGCCGGAGCAGACGCCGTCGTGCTCACCGGACGCAGTGTCGACCCGTACAACCCCAAGGTCGTCCGTTCCACCACCGGCTCGCTGTTCCACGTGCCGGTGTCGGTCGGGGTGACGCTGGTCGACGCCATCGAGCGCGCACGGGGTCTCGGCTACACGATCCTCGCAGCCGACGTGTCCGGCGACGACCTGCCGGACGTCCGCGCCGACGGCATGCTCGACGGGCCGACGGTCTGGGTCTTCGGCAACGAGGCCCGCGGCCTGACCACCGAGGACCTCGCGCTGGTCGACCGGGCCGTGAAGGTGCCGATCTACGGGCGGGCCGAGTCGATGAACCTCGCGACCGCGGCGTCGGTGTGCCTCTACGAGAGCGCGTTCGCCCAGCGCACCCGATCCTCCACAGCCAGCGACTGACGGGGCACTCTCCACAGTCCGACCGGTGCAGGGCGGCGGTATCCCGTCGGCCGGTAGGCTTGGCTCTCGTGTCAGAACCTCTCGAGATCAGCGAATCGGCGGTCGCCGGTGCCGTGGAAGCGGCCCTCGCCGCCGTCCGCGCCACGACGACCGTCGCCGAGCTGAAGCAGGCCCGTGCCGAGCACACCGGTGAGCAGTCGACGCTCGCGCGGATGAACGCGTCGATGCGCAGCGTCCCGCCGGAGCAGAAGGCCGCCGCAGGCAAGCTCGTCGGTCAGGCCCGCGGTCAGGTGAACCAGGCGATCGCCGCGCAGGAAGCGGTCCTCGCCGAATCGGAAGAGCGCGCGCGCCTCGACGCCGAGCGCGTGGACGTCACCGCGCTGCCGTCACGTCGCACGCCGGGTTCGCGGCACCCGCTGTCGGTCCTCAACGAGACCGTCGCGGACATCTTCGTCGGCATGGGGTGGGAGGTCGCGGAAGGCCCCGAGCTCGAGCACGAGTGGTTCAACTTCGACGCGCTGAACTTCGACCAGGACCACCCGGCGCGGGCGATGGCGGACACGGTGTTCGTCGAGCCCGTGGACCGGCACCTGCTGATGCGCACGCACACCTCGCCGGTGCAGGTGCGGTCGTTGCTGTCGCGCGAGCTGCCTCTGTACGTCATCGCCCCGGGCCGGGTGTACCGCGCCGACGAACTCGACGCCACACACCTGCCGGTCTTCACCCAGGTCGAGGGCATCGCGATCGACAAGGGCCTGACGATGGCACACCTCCGCGGCACGCTCGAGCACTTCGCGCGCCAGGTCTTCGGTGCCGAAGCGCAGATCCGACTGCGCCCGAACTACTTCCCGTTCACCGAGCCGAGCGCCGAGATGGACGTCTGGCAGCCGAACGCCAAGGGCGGCGCGCGCTGGGTCGAGTGGGGTGGCTGCGGCATGGTCAACCCGAACGTCCTGCGCGCCGCCGGCATCGACCCGGACGAGTACCAGGGCTTCGCCTTCGGCATGGGCATCGAGCGGACGCTGCAGTTCCGCAACGGCCTGAACGACATGCGTGACTTCCTCGAGGGCGATCTCCGCTTCTCGCAGCAGTTCGGAACGGTGGTCTGATGCGCGTCCCACTCCGCTGGCTCGGCGAATCCGTCGACCTGCCCGACGACGTCTCGCTCGAGCACGTCCACGCCGCCCTGGTGTCGGTCGGGTTCGAAGAGGAAGCCGTGCACACGTTCGACCTGGCCGGACCCGTCGTGGTCGGCCGGGTGCTCGAACGCGTCCCGGAGCCGCAGAAGAACGGCAAGACGATCAACTGGTGCCAGGTGGACGTCGGCGAAGCCGAACCCCGCGGCATCGTCTGTGGTGCCCACAACTTCGACGTCGGCGACCTCGTCGTGGTGACCCTGCCCGGCGCCGTGCTCCCCGGTCCGTTCCCGATCGCCGCCCGCAAGACCTACGGCCACGTGTCCGACGGCATGATCGCCTCGGCTCGTGAACTCGGGCTCGGCGACGAGCACGACGGCATCCTCCGCTTCGCGGATCTCGGCATGGACCCCGAGGTCGGTGCGGACGCCATCGCGCTGCTCGGCCTGGACGACGCCGCCGTCGAGATCAACGTGACGCCGGACCGCGGCTACGCGATGAGCATGCGCGGGGTCGCTCGTGAGTACGCGCACGCCACCGGGGCGACCTTCTCGGACCCCGTCGACCGTGTCCTGCCGCGCACCGGTGACGGCTTCGCGGTGACGATCGACGATGCCGCACCGATCCGTGGGCGCGTCGGGTCGAGCACCTTCGTGACGCGGGTCGTCCGCGGCATCGACGCCAGCCGTCCGACGCCGGCCTGGATGGTCGCGCGCCTGTCGCTCGCCGGTGTCCGGTCGATCTCCCTGCCCGTCGACATCACCAACTACGTGATGTTCGAGCTCGGTCAGCCGCTGCACGGGTACGACCTCGGCACGCTCCAGGGCGGCCTCACCGTCCGTCGGGCCACCGCGGGGGAGCGCCTCACCACGCTCGACGACGTGGAGCGCACGCTCGACGCCGAAGACCTGGTCATCGCGGACGGCGACGGGGCCGTGGGCCTCGCCGGCGTCATGGGTGGCGCACGCACCGAGATCACCGCGGCGACGACCGACGTCCTGATCGAGGCCGCCGGCTTCGACCAGGTGTCCATCGCCCGTACGGCCCGGCGGCACAAGCTGCCGAGCGAGGCCTCGCGGCGGTTCGAGCGCGGTGTCGACCCGCTCGTCGCCCAGGCCGCGGCGAACCGCGCCGTCGAGCTGCTCGTCGACCTCGCCGGTGGCACGCCGGACGCCCTCGGGTCGACGCTGGTCGACGAGTCGCCGCGCCCCACCGTGACCATGCGCCTGGACCGGGCCGCCGGGCTCATCGGTGTCGAGTACACCGACGCCGAGGTGCTCGACACCCTCCGCGCGATCGGGGCGACCGTCAGCGTCGACGGTGACCGCGTCGCCGTGACCCCGCCGAGCTGGCGCCCCGACCTGGTGGACGACGTCTCCCTGGTCGAGGAGATCGCCCGCATCGTCGGGTACGACCGCATCCCCAGCGTGCTGCCGGTCGCGCCGCCCGGACGTGGGCTGACGCGGCACCAGCAGGCCCGACGCCGGGTCTCGGCCGCCCTCGCCGCTGCCGGACTGACCGAGGTCGTCACGGCCCCGTTCGTCTCCGCGGCCACCGCTGCCGCGTTCCCGGGCATCGACCCTGCGGGCGGCCCGAGCGTCGTCCTGGCGAACGCCCTCGACAGTGCTCAGGACCACCTGCGCCGGAGCGGTCTGCCGGCCCTCGTCGACGTCGCCCGTCGGAACCTCTCCCGCGGCCTGGTCGACGTCGCCGTGTACGAGACCTCCCGGGTGTTCCTGCCGGAGCCCGGCGTGGAGCTCGGCACCGTCGAGGTCCCGGTCGGGGCGCAGCGTCCGACGGCCGAGACCCTCACGGCTCTGGACGCCGCGCTGCCCCCGCAGCCGTTCCATGTCAGTGCCCTGCTCGTCGGCAACGCCGTGCTCAAGCAGCCGGGCACCGCGGTCGAACCGTTCGGCATCGCGGACGCCCTCGACGTCGCCCGCACCGTGGCCTGGGCCGTCGGCGTCGACCTGACCGTCACGCAGACCAGCCACCCGTCGCTGCACCCCGGACGCGCTGCGTCGCTGCTCGTCGGGGACGTCGTCGTCGGCGTCGCGGGCGAGCTGCTGCCGGAGCGCACGGCGGATGCCGACCTGCCGCGTGTGGTCGCCGTCGTCGAGATGGACCTCGACGCACTGGTCGCCGCGGCCCCCGAGTTGGTCGACGTCTCGGCGATCGTGTCGTACCCGGCCGCGACCCAGGACCTGTCACTGGTGGTGGACGTGTCGGTGCCCGCCGGTGACGTCCTGACCGAGGTGCGCGCTGGTGCCGGAGACCTCTTGGAGTATGCTCGGCTCGTGGATGACTACCGGGGTGCCGGCGTGGACGAGGGACAGAAGTCCCTGACGTTCGCCCTGCGCTTCCGTGCCACGGACCGCACGCTGACCGCTGCCGAGGCCTCCGAGGCCCGCGATGGCGCAGTCCGACGTGCCGGCGAGCGATTCGGGGCGACCCTGCGCGACTGATCCACGACGGATCACCGCCCGGGGTCGCCGCCTCCGACTCTCTCGACGAACAGTCCGACCAAAGGTGGAACCCATGTCCGTATCCGTCGCCGTGGCGGGAGCCAGCGGCTACGCGGGTGGCGAGTTGTTGCGCATCCTCTCCGCTCACCCCGAGTTCGACATCAGGACGGTCACGGCGTTCTCGAACGCCGGACAGCCGCTCATCGCGACGCAGCCGCACCTGCGATCGCTCGCGCACCTGACCCTGGTGGCGACGACGGCCGAGAACCTCCGCGGTCACGACGTGGTGTTCCTCGCGTTGCCGCACGGCCAGTCCGGTGCGATCACCGCCGAACTCGACGCGGACACCCTCGTGGTGGACTGCGGCGCGGACCACCGCCTGACCGACGAGAGCGCCTGGGCGACCTTCTACGGCGGCGAGTTCCACGGTGCGTGGACCTACGGTCTGCCGGAACTGCTGCACGCTCCGCCCGCGCCGGGTGCAGCGGAGGAGTGGCGGGACGTCGACGACATCGTCGTGCAGGGCCGGCAGCGTACCGAGCTCGCGGCGACGAAGCGCATCGCGGTCCCCGGCTGCAACGTCACCGCGGTCACGCTCGGCATCCAGCCCGGTGTCCAGGCGGGCCTCGTCGAGTCCGACGACATCGTCGCCGTCCTGAGCGTCGGCCCGAGCGGTGCCGGCAAGAAGCTGGAGCCGACCTACCTCGCCGCCGAGATCATGGGCTCCGCCAGCGCGTACGCCGTCGGCGGCACCCACCGGCACGTCCCGGAGATCCAGCAGAACCTCCGCGTCGCCGGTGCGTCCGACGTCCGCATCTCGTTCACCCCGGTGCTCGTGCCGATGTCGCGCGGGATCCTCGCGACGACGACGGCTCGCCTGGCTCCCGGGGTCACCGCGCACGACGTGCGCTTCGCCTGGGAGCAGGCCTACGCCGACGAGCCCTTCGTGCACCTGTTGCCCGAAGGCGTCTTCCCGCGGGTCGCCGACACGATCGGTGCCAACACCGCGTTGGTCGGCATCGCCGTCGACGAAGCAGCCGGTCGAGTCGTCGCGGTCACCGCGCTCGACAACCTCGCCAAGGGGACCGGCGGCGCAGCCGTGCAGTCCGCGAACATCGCGCTCGGCTTCCCCGAGACGCTCGGCCTCAGCGTGGACGGAGTCGCCCCGTGACCGACAGCAAGCACAGCACCGACAGCACCGGCGCGGACGACGCGACCACGGGCCTCCCGTCCGCCCAGGATGCGTTGCAGGGCGTCACCGCCGCCGCGGGCTTCCGTGCCGCCGGCGTCACCGCTGGCCTGAAGACGAGCGGCAAGCCGGACGTGGCGCTCGTCGTCAACGACGGCCCGTCCGATGCCGTGGCCGCCGTCTTCACCTCGAACCGCGCCCAGGCGCACCCGGTGATCTGGTCCCGCCAGGTCGTCGGTGACGGGGTGGCGCGTGCCGTCGTCCTCAACTCGGGAGGCGCGAACTGCTTCACGGGAGCGTTCGGCTTCCAGACGACCCACCTCACCGCCGAAGCGGTCGGCGACGCCCTCGGGATCGGCGCCGGCGACGTGGTCGTCTGCTCCACCGGCCTGATCGGGCGAGGCGACCAGACGTTCCGCGACGGCGTTCTCCACGGCGTGACGCTCGCGGCCGACGCCCTCACCGACGGTGGGGGACCGGACGCCGCGACCGCCATCATGACCACCGACACCACGCCGAAGCAGTCCGTCGTGACCGTCGACGGCTGGACGGTCGGCGGCATGGCGAAGGGTGCGGGCATGCTCGCACCGGGGCTGGCGACGATGCTCGTGGTCATCACGACCGACGCGGCGCTGACCTCGGACGAACTCGATCAGGCACTGCGCGCCGCGACCCGGGTCACCTTCGACCGTGTCGACTCGGACGGCTGCATGTCGACGAACGACACCGTCGTGCTGATGTCCTCCGGTGCGTCCGGCACGACGCCCGAGGTCGGTGACTTCCAGGAGGCCCTGACCGCCGTCTGCGCCGACCTCGCCCGCCAGCTCCAGCAGGACGCCGAGGGCGCCGCGCACGACATCGCGATCGAGGTGGTCGGAGCCGTGAGCGAGGACGACGCGGTCACGGTCGGCCGCAGTGTGGCGCGGAACAACCTGTTCAAGGCTGCCGTCTTCGGCAACGACCCGAACTGGGGCCGCGTCCTCGCCGCGATCGGGACGACCGACGCGGAGTTCGATCCGTACGCGGTCGACGTCTCGATGAACGGCATCCGGGTCTGCCACGCCGGCGCCCCCGACCAGCCGAGCGACAGCGTCGACCTCACCCCGCGGGACACCCACGTGCTCATCGACCTCGGGGTCGGACCGTACGCGGCCACGATCCTGACGAACGACCTGACGCACGACTACGTCCACGAGAACAGCGCGTACTCCAGCTGATGAGCGATCCGGACCTCTCGAAGGAAGAAGAGCACGAGCTCGCGACCGTCAAGGCCGCGACCCTCATCGAGTCCCTGCCGTGGTTGAAGCGGTTCTCGGGCAAGATCGTCGTCGTCAAGTTCGGCGGCAACGCGATGGTGAACGACGACCTCAAGCGCGCGTTCGCCGAGGACATGGTCTACCTCCGGTACGCCGGCCTGCACCCCGTCGTCGTGCACGGCGGCGGACCGCAGATCTCGGCGGCGCTGAAGGAACAGGGCATCGAGTCCGAGTTCCGCGGCGGCTACCGCGTGACGACCACCGAGGCGATCACCGTCGTCCGCGACGTGCTGGCCGGTGAGGTGAACCGCGAGATCGTGGACCTCATCGACGAACACGGCCCCGGCCTGGGTGTCGGCGTGTTCGGCGACGGCGGGTCGCTGTTCACCGGCGAGAAGAAGGGCGTCGTCGTGGACGGCGAGCACTTCGACCTCGGCCACGTCGGCGACATCACCCACGTGGACCCGTCCGGCGTCCTCGCCGCGATCCGGGCCGACCGCATCCCGGTCGTGTCGAGCATCGCGATCGACGACGCGCACCCGGACCAGGCGCTCAACGTGAACGCCGACGCCGCGGCCGCCGCGCTGGCGATCGCCCTGAACGCGTCGAAGCTGATGATGCTGACCGACGTCCCCGGGCTGTACCGCAACTGGCCCGACCGCGACTCGATCATCGACCTCATCGCGGTCGAGGAGCTGCGGCAGCTGCTGCCCTCGCTCGAGTCGGGGATGATCCCGAAGATGACCGCGTGCCTGGACGCGGTGGTCGGCGGGGTCGGCGGTGCGACCATCATCGACGGTCGCATCCCGCACTCGATCCTGCTCGAGGTCTTCACCCTGCGCGGTGCGGGCACCGAGGTGATCCCGGACCCCAGCCGACGGACCGAGAACCAGAACACCCACGCCGAGATCGGCCGTCGCGCCGCCGGCGAGCACGCGACCCCGCAGCACACGACCCTGCACCACGACGAGAAGGGCACACCACGGTGAGCACCGAGACGCAGACCGAGACCTGGAACGACCGGTTCGGGGCGTCGCTCATGCGATCCCTGACCCCGCCGAAGATCATGCTCGAGCGCGGCGAGGGTTGCCGCGTCTGGGACGTCGACGGCAACGAGTACCTCGACTTCCTCGCGGGCATCGCCGTGAACTCGCTCGGCCACGCCCACCCGGCGCTGGTCGAGGCGATCAGCGACCAGGCCGCGAAGCTCGTGCACGTGTCGAACTACTTCGCCACACCGCCGCAGCTCGAACTGGCCGAGCGCCTCAAGCGCATCTCCGGAGCCGGTGACGCGGGCCGCGTGTACTTCGGCAACTCCGGAGCCGAGGCGAACGAGGCGGCCTTCAAACTCGCACGCCTGAACCGCGGTGCGGACGGTCGGAAGACCCGCATCCTCGCCCTGCAGCAGGCGTTCCACGGCCGGACCATGGGGGCACTCGCCCTCACCGGCAAGCCCGCCCTGCAAGAGGACTTCCTGCCGATGATCCCCGGTGTCGAGCACATCGAGACGTCGATCGAGGCCCTCGAACGATCGATCGACGACACCGTCGCCGCACTCATCCTCGAGCCGATCAAGGGCGAGGCCGGCGTGGTCGACCTGCCCGAGGGCTTCCTGCAGGCCGCCCGGGCGCTGACCGAGCAGCACGGTGCCCTGCTGATCCTCGACGAGATCCAGACCGGCATCGGCCGGACCGGGTCGTGGTTCGCGTTCCAGAACACCGGCGTGACCCCCGACGCCATCACGGTGGCCAAGGGCATCGCCGGCGGGTTCCCGATCGGCGCCCTCGTGACCTTCGGGGCAGCGTCCGACCTGTTCTCGGCCGGCCAGCACGGTTCGACGTTCGGCGGCAACCCGCTCGGCACCCGGGTCGCGAACGCGGTCCTGGCCGAGATCGAACGGGCCGGCCTCGTCGAGAACGCCGTCGTCAAGGGTGAGCGGATCCGCGCCGGCATCACCGCCCTCGGTTCCGACCTGGTGGAAGAGGTGCGCGGCAGCGGCCTGCTCGTCGGCGTCGGCCTGCGTCTGCCGGTCGCAGCAGCCGTGTCCGCCGCCGCACTCGACCGCGGGCTGATCATCAACGCCCCGAACGAATCGAGCCTGCGCATCGCGCCGCCGCTCATCGTGTCCGACGACGAGATCGACGAGTTCCTCGCGATCCTCGCCCAGAGCATGGCGGCCGTCGCGGGCGCCGACCAGGAGACCACCGCATGACCCGCCACTTCCTCCGGGACGACGACCTCACCCAGGCGGAGCAGTCCGCGATCCTCGACCTCGCCGTCGAGATGAAGCGCGACCGCTGGGGTGCGAAGCCGCTCGCCGGCCCGCAGAGCGTCGCCGTGATCTTCGACAAGTCGTCGACCCGCACCCGGGTGTCCTTCCACGTCGGCATCAGCGACCTGGGCGGCAGCCCGCTGATCATCTCGACCGCCAACAGCCAGCTCGGCGGCAAGGAGACCCCGACCGACACGGCGCGTGTGCTCGAGCGCATGGTGTCGGCGATCGTGTGGCGCACCTACGGCCAGGCCGGGCTCGAGGAGATGGCGGCGAGCACCACCGTGCCCGTGGTCAACGCGCTGTCCGACGACTTCCACCCGTGCCAGCTGCTCGCCGACCTGCTGACCATCCGCGAGCACCGCGGTGCCCTGGCCGGTCAGACCATCGCCTTCGTGGGCGACGGCGCCAGCAACATGGCGCACTCGTACCTGCTCGCCTGCGCGACCGCCGGCATGCACGTCCGCGTCGGCGCCCCAGCCGAGTTCGCCCCGGCCGCCCAGGTCGTCGCCGACGCCGAGGCACGCGCTGCGGAGACCGGCGGTTCGGTGCTCGTCGTGACCGACCCGGTCGCGGCGGTCGCCGGGGCCGACGTCGTCGTCACCGACACGTGGGTGTCGATGGGCAAGGAAGAAGAGAAGCAGCAGCGTCTCGAGGTCTTCCACGGCTACCGCGTCGACGACGAGCTGCTCGCGCACGCGGCCGCCGATGCCGTGTTCATGCACTGCCTGCCGGCCGACCGTGGCTACGAGGTCACGGCCGAGGTCATCGACGGCCCGCGCAGCATCATCTGGGACGAGGCGGAGAACCGTCTGCACGCCCAGAAGGCCCTGCTCGCCTGGCTCCTCGCCGCCAACACGGCGACCGCCAGCAACTGACAACCACCCCAGCAAGGAGAACACTCATGGCAGACCGCGTCGTACTGGCCTACTCAGGTGGCCTCGACACCTCCGTCGGCATCGGCTGGCTCAAGGACGCCACCGGGAAAGAGGTCGTCGCCCTGGCGGTGGACGTCGGCCAGGGTGGCGAGGACATGGACGCCATCCGCCAGCGCGCGCTCGACTGCGGCGCGGTGGAGTCCGTCGTCATCGACGCCAAGGACGAGTTCGCGGACGACTACCTCGTCCCCGCCCTCAAGGCGAACGCGCTCTACCAGAAGCGCTACCCGCTCGTGTCCGCGCTGAGCCGCCCGCTCATCGCGAAGCACCTCGCCCTGACGGCGAAGCAGCTCGGCGCCGACAGCGTCGCGCACGGCTGCACCGGCAAGGGCAACGACCAGGTCCGGTTCGAGGCCGCGGTCGCCGCGATCGCCCCCGACCTGACCAGCGTCGCGCCGGTCCGCGACCTCGCGCTGACCCGCGACAAGGCGATCGTCTACGCGCAGGAGCACGACCTGCCGATCCTGCAGAGCAAGAAGTCGCCGTACTCGATCGACCAGAACGTCTGGGGTCGCGCGGTGGAGACCGGGTTCCTCGAGGACCCGTGGAACGCCCCGATCGAGGACCTCTACGCCTACACGCAGGACCCGTCGGTCGATCGTGAGGCCGACGAGGTCACCATCACGTTCGAGCAGGGTGTCCCGGTCGCGATCGACGGCCAGCGCTTCAGCGTCCTGCGCATCGTGCAGGAGCTCAACGCCCTCGCCGGCAAGCACGGCGTCGGCCGCATCGACGTCGTCGAGGACCGCCTCGTCGGCATCAAGTCGCGCGAGGTCTACGAGGCCCCGGCCGCGATGGCACTCATCGCCGCGCACGAGGAGCTCGAGAGCCTGACCCTCGAGCGTGACGTGAACCGCTACAAGCGCGGTGTCGAGTCGGAGTGGGCCGACCTGGTCTACGACGGTCTCTGGTTCGGTGGCCTCAAGCGCAGCCTCGACGCCTTCATCGACTCCACGCAGGAGTACGTGTCCGGCGACATCCGCATGCAGCTGCACGGCGGTCGCGCCACGGTGACCGGTCGTCGTTCGGAGCAGAGCCTCTACGACTTCGACCTCGCCACGTACGACACCGGCGACACGTTCGACCAGTCGCTGTCCAAGGGCTTCATCGAGCTGTGGTCGCTGCCGAGCAAGATCTCGGCCCGCCGCGACCTCGCGAACTAGCCGAAGCGCAGCCGCAGCCGCAGCCGAAGCGCAGCCGCAGCCGCAGCCAGCACCACCAGCACCACCCAGCCACCTCTGACGACGCAGGACGACATGACGGACGTGCCCCGGGCCTCCCGGCCGGAAGAAGCCAGCAGCAAGACCGACGCGACGAACACGGGCGCCCTCTGGGGCGGTCGTTTCGCGGACGGTCCGAGTGCCGAGCTCGCCGCGCTGTCGAAGTCGACGCACTTCGACTGGCAGCTGGCGCCGTACGACCTCGCCGGGTCCCGCGCCCACGCGCGAGCACTGCAGACGGCCGGGTACCTGACAGCTGACGAGCTGGACCGGATGCTCGCCGGGCTGGACCGCCTCGAGGAGTCGTTCCTCGACGGGGCCCTGCAGCCCGCCGACTCCGACGAGGACGTGCACGGAGCCCTCGAGCGCCTGCTCATCGCGGACGTCGGACCGCAACTCGGCGGGAAGCTCCGCGCCAGCCGCAGCCGCAACGACCAGATCGCGACCCTCGGCCGCATGCACATGCTCGACCACGGACGGCGGATCGGCCGGATGGTGATCGACCTCGTCGACGCGATCAGCCAGCAGGCGTCCGAGCACGAGGGCGCGATCATGCCGGGCCGGACCCACCTACAGCACGCGCAGCCGGTCCTGCTCGCCCACCACCTGCTCGCACACGCGTGGCCCCTCGTCCGCGACCTGGAACGGCTGCGTGACTGGGCCGGTCGCGCGAGCGTGAGCCCCTACGGTGCCGGCGCGCTGGCGGGCAGTTCGCTCGGGCTCGACCCGACGGCGATCGCCCACGAGCTGGGCTTCGCTCGGCCGGCCGACAACTCGATCGACGCGACGGCCGCTCGCGACGTCGTGGCGGAGTTCGCCTTCGTCCTGGCGCAGATCGGCATCGACGTCTCGCGTCTGGCCGAGGAGATCATCCTCTGGAACACCAAGGAGTTCGGCTTCGTCCGGCTGCACGATGCCTTCTCGACCGGGTCGAGCATCATGCCGCAGAAGAAGAACCCGGACATCGCCGAACTCGCGCGCGGCAAGTCCGGCCGGCTGATCGGCAACCTCACCGGCCTGCTCGCCACCCTGAAGGGTCTGCCCCTGGCGTACAACCGCGACCTGCAGGAGGACAAGGAGCCGGTCTTCGACTCGGTCGCCCAGCTCGAGGTCCTGCTGCCCGCCTTCACCGGCATGGTCGCGACGCTCTCGTTCGACACCGCCCGGATGGCCGAACTGGCCCCGCAGGGCTTCTCGCTCGCGACCGACGTCGCCGAGTGGCTGGTCCGCCAGGGCGTCCCCTTCCGTGACGCGCACGAGGTGTCCGGTGCGCTGGTGCGGTACTGCGAAGAGCGCGGGCTCGACCTCGACGACCCGACGGACGAGCAGTACGCGTCCGTCTCGCCGCACCTGACGCCGGACGTGCGCGCCGTCCTGACCATCGAGGGCAGCGTCGCCTCGCGTCGTGGCGTGGGTGGCACCGCGCCGGAGCGGGTCGCCGAGCAGCTCGCTGCCGTGACCCGGTCCGTGGCCGAGATCGCCGCGGGGACGCCCTTCGCCCGATGACCGGAGCGGTGAGCGCCCTGCAGGCCCTGCTGTCGGAGCCGGCCCCGGTCTCCGCACCGGCCCTGCTCGGTGCGACCCTCACCGGCAAGGGCGTCACCCTCCGCATCACCGAGGTCGAGGCCTACTCCGGCTCCGTCGACCCCGGCTCCCACGGTCACCGCGGGATGACGCCGCGGAACCGGCACCTCTTCGGCCCGCCCGGCAACCTCTACGCCTACCGCTCGTACGGCATCCACACCTGCGTCAACGTGGTGAGCGGACCCGACGGCGTCTCGTCCGGGTCCTTGCTCCGCGGAGCGGAGGTCGTCGCCGGCATCGAGACCGCCCGGCGACGGCGTGGTCCGGCCGTCGCCGACGTCGCCCTCGCGCGCGGACCGGGCAACCTCGGGGTCGCGCTCGGCGCGGTCCTCGGCGAGGACGACGGCACCTCGCTCCTCGACGGTTCCGGCCCGTACCGGCTCACCCTGGCACCCGGTCTGGAGGCCCGGCTCGCCTCCGCGACACCGGCTGCGGTCACCGAGGCCCTCCTGACCGACGGCTCGATCGCGCGCGGACCACGGACCGGTGTCGGCGGGGTCGCGGGTGGCGCCTCCTTCCCGTGGCGGTTCTGGTTGCCCGGCGACCCGACGGTGTCGACGTACCGCCGTCACAAGGGCGCCGTCGACTGAAGCGTGTCTCGCTGCGCCGCTACGATGGCGGGGTGTCCAGTGATACCGCTCCCGATGTCCTGACGCGCCAGCAGAACGACCCCACCTTCGCCTCGGTGTGGGACGAACTGCGCTGGCGTGGTCTGGTGCACGTCTCGACCGACGAGACCGCACTCAAAGAGGCTCTCGACGCCGGCCCGGTCACCTACTACTGCGGGTTCGACCCGACGGCTCCGTCGCTCCACTGCGGCAACCTGCTGCAGCTGCTCACCATGCGTCGATTGCAGTTGGCGGGCCACAAGCCGCTCGCGCTCGTCGGCGGGTCGACCGGTCTGATCGGCGACCCGCGTCCGACGGCCGAGCGGACGCTGAACACCCCGGAGACCGTGGTCGAGTGGGTCGGTCGTCTGCAGACCCAGGTCTCGCGCTTCCTCAGCCCGGACGGCGACAACGGGGTCCGTCTGGTGAACAACCTCGACTGGACCGCACCGCTCTCCGCGATCGACTTCCTGCGCGACATCGGCAAGTACTTCCGCGTCAACTCGATGCTCAAGAAGGACGCCGTCGCCGCCCGCCTGAACTCCGACGCGGGCATCAGCTACACGGAGTTCAGCTACCAGATCCTGCAGGGGCTGGACTTCCGCGAGCTGTACCGACAGTACGGGTGCACGCTGCAGACCGGTGGGTCGGACCAGTGGGGGAACCTGACCTCGGGCACGGAGCTGATCCGGCGCACCGAGGGTGTGGCCGCCCACGCGGTCGGGACGCCCCTCATCACGAACTCCGACGGCACCAAGTTCGGCAAGAGCGAGGGCAACGCCATCTGGCTCGACGCCACGATGACGTCGCCGTACGCCTTCTACCAGTTCTGGCTCAACACCTCGGATGCGGACGTGATCGCGCGGCTGCGCCAGTTCACGTTCCTGTCGCGGGCCGAGATCGAGCGGCTCGAGCAGGCGGTGGCCGACGAGCCGTTCCGCCGGGAGGCCCAGCGCACCTTGGCCGTGGAGGTCACCACCGTGGTCCACGGGGCTGACGCGACGCAGGCGACGATCGACGCGTCGGCGGCCCTGTTCGGCAACGGCGACCTCGCCGCGCTGGACGACGAGACGCTGCGGTCCGCCATCTCGGAACTGCCGGGGTCCGTCACCATCGACGGGACGGCGGAGCTCGCTCACGCACTCGTCGAGACGGAGCTCGTGAAGTCCCTCGGCGAAGCCCGGCGCGCGATCACCCAGGGTGGGGTCTACGTGAACAACGAGCGAGCGGAGGACCCGGCGGCGACGGTGGCGTCCCTCGCACTGCCGGCCGGGGTCCTCGTCCTCCGCCGGGGGAAGAAGACCCTCGCCGGAGTGACGGTGTCCTGACCCTGTCCTGCTCTCCCCGAACGCCCGGTCCTCGTCGAGGCCCGGGCGTTCGTCGTCTACCCGTTGGCGTCGCCGGCGATCGCGGCCGTTGTTGCAGTGTGCGACACGCCCGGGATGTGGGGTGGGTTGGTGGTGTGGGGTGGGGGCTGCGTAAAGTAATCCCTCGTCACCCCAAAGGTGCGGCGGAGCGGCTGGAGCAAAAGCCCAGAGCACGTCGGCCCTCAAGCGGGACCATCCTCCACTGGAGTTCAGATCTGGCCTTGTGCTGGTTCGCTTCGACGCTTAGGATGACTACTCCACCGGTTCTCTCCTTCGGGATGAGCCACTGGATCTGGTTGCACGGTTGTGTGGCTGGGTTCGACGACATCGGTGGGTTCGAGAACGACAGCCTCTCTGGCGGAGCATCTTCGTGGTGTCGAGTGGGGAGTGCGTCTGGTCCTTGAGAACTCAACAGCGTGCACATTGTCAATGC
>NZ_JARUXD010000074.1:0-15830 GCF_030433875.1 Curtobacterium sp. PsM8
GTGCGGGCTGGCACCGCGCCTCCCGTCCGACGGTCGGTCGGGTCAGGACACGATCGCGTCAGCGCGCGGAGACCGTGTGCTCCTTGCCGACCACTCCGACCACGGCGTCGTCGTAGGCGGCAGCGGCTTCCTTCGGTGACTGCTGCCCGGTCATCACCGACTCCATGGCGACCTGGATCGCGTTCGAGATCTGCGAGTAGTCACTCGTGGCGGGGCGGAAGTTCGTGTGCTCCACCAGGCCCGAGAAGAACTTGAACGTCGGGTTGGCGCCGGTGTACTCCGGGTCCTCGGCGACGTCCTTGCGGACCGCGATCTGGCTGTTCTCGGAGTCGTACTTCAGCGATCCGTCCTTGTTGAGGAAGGTCGTGATGAAGTCGAACGCCGCCTGCGGGTTCTTCGTCTTGGCGCCGACCGCCAGGGTCCAGCCACCGGACATGCTGTTGTAGCCGGGCTCCTGACCGTTCTGGGTCGGCATCGCGGCCTGGCCCATCACGTCGTTCCACTCGGACCACGGCGCGGTGCCGGACTTCAGCCACGTGCCGGACTGCCACGAACCGTCGAGGTCGATCGCGAGCTTGCCCTTCGGCAGCCACGTCTGCGCGATGGTGGTGCCGACGTTGGTGTCGAGCGCCTGCTGCGGTGTCGGGCCGAGGCCGCCCTGGTAGACGTCCTTCACGAACTGCAGCGAGTCCTGGAACTGCTTCGAGCCCGTGACCCACTTCTTGTCCTTGTAGAGCGTGTTGCCGGAGCCGTCCGCGCCGTACAGCAGCATCTCGAAGCCCTGCATCGTGGACGCTTCGCCCTGCGCCTTGCCCGAGTAGATGTTGAACGGGATGGTGTCCGGCGACTTCTGCTTGATGGTCTTCGCGGCGGCGAGCACGTCGTCCCAGGTCTTGGGCTGCCACGGAACGGGCAGGCCGACCTTCTTGAAGATGTCCTTGTTGTACCAGAGGGCCCGGGTGTCGGTGCCCATCGGGACGCCGTAGGTCTTGCCGTCCACGCCTTCACCGGCCTGCTTGGCGTTGTCGTAGAACTGGCTCCAGTCCTTCCACTTCGCCGTGTACTTGTCCAGCGGCAGGAGGTACCCGGCCTGGGCGTCGGCCTTGACCAGGAACGTGTCCTCGTACATGACGTCGGGGGCGGTGGCGGGCGCCTTGTTCATCAGCGCGAGCTTCGTGTAGTAGTCGTTGCCCTGGGCCTGGATCGGGACGAGCGTGACCGTCTTGCCCGGGTTGTCCTTCTCGTACTCCTTCTTGACGACCTTCATCTGGGCGTCGAGCTGCTGGAAGGCACCGTACTTCTGGTACGCGATCTTGATGGTGTCACTCGAGGCGGACCCCGAGCTCGAGCAGCCAGCGAGACCCACGGCGGCGACTGCCACGGCTGCGAGTCCGGCGATGATGCGGGTGCGTTTCATCGGTGCTCCTTTGCACGGGTGAAGGTCGCGGACTCCGTTGCCCGCGTTGCGCAGTTAGTCCACCGTATGGATTAAACGGTGTCAAGACATGCGCGCAAAGTGCGTCCGGTTCGTGACCTGTCCGGCGGGGGGGGTCGCGCCGCGGCGACCGCCCGCCGCCTGTTTCGCGCTGGGCGACAGTCCGCGGGCGGCGGCACGCGAGCCGTGTCGCTGGGTGCGAACTCGGCCCCGCGCCGACGCTCAGTGCGCGATGAGCATCGTGCTCGCCCGCGGCGACAGGGCCGCGTCGAGCACCAGGCAGGCCGCCCCGACCGCGGCGACGTCGGTCCCCCGGCGGCTCTCGACGACGGTGACCGGGTGCTTCGGCACGAGGATCGGCGAGCCGGTGATCGCCGCGGTGGCAGCCGGGAGGGCCGTGGCGCTGATCCGTGACCAGAACGGTCCGCCGAACACCACCCGGTCCAGGTCGAGCAGGTTCACGATGACGACGACGGCCCGCCCCATCACCGTCCCGATCTCGGCCGCGAGGGCCTGCGCCGCCGGGTCTCCGGCCGCGATCGCTGCGCCGAGGGCGTCCCACGCCCGGTCGACGGCCGCCAGGTCCACAGCGATGCTGTCGTCCGGCAGGCCCGCTCCGGACACCCCAGCCCCCGGCAGGCCGTCGCCGAGCATGATCCCCCGCTCGAGCGCGATCCGCACCAGCCGGTCGGGCATCACCGTCGCGCCGACCTCGCCGCGCGTCCCGTCCCCGTCGGCGGTGCCGGCGAGCGAGCCCTGGTCGACCATGATGTGCCCCGCATCGCCGGCGTTGGCGCCCGAGCCGCGGACGGGTTCGTGGTCGATGACGAGTCCGACGCCGAACCCGGTGCCGAAGTACACGAACGCGAAGTCCCGGGCCGCCGCACCCCGCTCGAGGAACATCTCGCCGACGGCCGCCGCGGTGACGTCCTTCTCGAGGAGCACCGGGTAGCCGGTCGCGTCGCCCAGGGCGTCGCGGAGCGCGACGTCCCGCCACCGAGGCAGGAACGGCGGGTCGAGCACGATGCCGGCGGCCGCGTCGATCGGCCCCGGCGACGCGATGCCGACCCCGAGCACGCTGTCCGGCGCGACCCCGGAGCGGCGGACCAGCCCGTCGACCGCGGCGGCCATCGTCCGGACGACCTGGTCCGGGTCCTCGGCGTTCGGGGTGGAGGTGGTCGCCTCGGCGACGAGCGCGCCCGCCAGGTCGAGCAGCACGTACGTGACGACCGCGGGGTCGACGTGGACCCCGACGGCGAACCGGCTGCGCGCCTCCAGTCGGAGGATCGTGCGCGGCTTGCCGCGGCCGGCCACGACCGTACCGGACTCGACGATCATGCCGGCGTCGATGAGGAAGCGGGTGACGTTCGAGACGGTCTGCGGGCTGAGGCCGGTGCGCGCGGCGAGCTCGACGCGGCTGAGGCCGTCACGGGACCGGCGGACGGCGTCGAGCACGACCGTGCGGTTGAACCCGCCCAACGACGGCAGGTTCGCCCCCCGCCGATGCTCCGCCATCTGGCGACCATACCGCCGGTGACATGCGCCGTGCGACGGTCACCGTGCGACACCGGCTGGACCCGCCGCTGGCTTCTCCCCGGCCTGCACCGTTAGCCTGACCGACATGACGGACCTCCGCCTCGAAGAACTCTCCGCAGCGACCGCCGCTGCGGCCAACTCGCTGACGCTGAAGCCGGGGCAGGAGCAGTTCGTCCAGCCCACCTCGTACGCGCAGGCCGAGTCGGACGTCAAGCCGAGCGCCTCCTGGCCCCGCGTCGTCCTCGACGGGGACGAGGTCGTGGGCCTCATCATCGGCAGCTTCGACGCCGAGAACGCGCAGGAGGAACTGCGCAGCTGCATCTGGCGCGTCAACGTCGCCGCGAACGCGCAGGGCCGCGGCGTCGGTCGCTTCGCCGTGCACGGCCTGGCGGAAGAGGCCCGGAAGCGCGGCTTCGAACGCCTCACCGTCGTCTACGAACCGGGCACCGGCAGCCCCGAGGCGTTCTTCGAGGCGATCGGCTTCACGGTCGTCGGCGAGACGCAGTACGGCGACCACTTCGCAGCCCTGACGCTGTAGTGCCGGAACCGGTCGACTTCGGGGCCGAGGTCGCCGCCGTCGTCCGGGCGATCCCGCCGGCGCACGTCATGACGTACGGCGACGTGGCCGCGGTGCTCGGGTCGCGTGCGTCCCGCGCGGTCGGCAAGGTGATGGCGCACGAGGGCGTCGACCTGCCGTGGTGGCGGGTCGTCCGTGCCGGCGGGCTGCCGCCCGTGCACCACGAGGCGCGCGCCCTCGAGCAGTACCGCGTCGAGGGCACGCCGCTGCGGTGGTCGCGGGACGGTGCGTCCTGGAGGCTCGACATGCCCCGGGCGCGCTGGTCGCCGACCGTGGACGGCTAGCGCTTCCGCGTCGTCGCCGCCGCGGCGCCGGGCTGCAGGTCGAACCGCGTGCCCTTCGGGTTCGACGGCAGCACGAACATGACGAACAGCACGAGCGACCCGATGCCCGGCAGCACGTGCAGGAACTGCCAGAACCCGGACCGGTTCGCGTCGTGCAGTCGGCGCGCACCGAGGGCGAGCCCGCCGATCAGGGTGACGACGGCCCAGAGCACGAACAGGTACGAGCCGACCGGGTTCTCGAGCAGCGGGGCGTCCGGGGTGAACGCCTGCGGCACGAGCTGCAGCACCAGGCCGATCGCGAACGACGTCAGCCACCACCACCAGAACTCGGAGCGCGAGGCCCGGCCGGTGAACACGGTGTACTTCCGCCAGAACCGTCGGACGGCCTCCGTGAAGGGTGCCCCGACGAAGGGGTCGCGCAGGGCGACACCGCCCGGCTGCACGTCGTCGGGCTGTCCGTCGCTGTGGCTCATCCCCCAAGCATCGCACCCCGGAACGCACATCGCGCCCCGTCAGGACGGGGCGCGATGTGCGCGTGGGACGGGCGGGACGACTAGACCAGCGAGTCCCGCCAGGCGGCGTGCAGCTGGGCGAACCGTCCCGTGCCGGCGATGAGGTCGGCGGGCGTGCCGTCCTCGACGATCCGGCCGTACTCCATCACGAGCACCCGGTGGGCGATCGCCACGGTGGACAGCCGGTGCGCGATGATCACCGCGGTGCGGTCGGCGAGCAGGGTCTCGAGGCCCTCCTGCACCAGACGCTCCGACGGGATGTCGAGCGACGCCGTGGCCTCGTCGAGGATGAGCACCTTCGGGTCGGCCAGGAACGCCCGGGCGAACGACAGCAGCTGACGCTGCCCGGCCGACACGCGGCCACCCCGCTTGTTCACGTCGGTGTCGTACCCGTCCGGCAGCGCCATGATGAACTCGTGCGCGCCGACGGCCTTCGCCGCCGACTCGATGTCCGCGCGCGAGGCACCGGGCCGGCCGAGCTCGATGTTGTCCGCGACCGAGCCGGAGAACAGGTACGCCTCCTGCGTCACCATGACGATGGCGCGACGCATGTCCTTCGGGTCGAGGTCCCGCAGGTCGACGCCGTCGAGCGTCACGGTGCCGGAGGTCGGGTCGTAGAACCGGGCCATCAGCTTCGCGAGCGTCGACTTGCCGGCGCCGGTGGACCCGACGAGCGCGATGGTCTGCCCGGACGGGATGTGCAGGTCGAACTCCGGCAGCACCACCCGGTCGGCCGTGTACGCGAACTCCACGTGGTCGAAGTCGATCCGGCCGCGGGCGTCCGGCAGCTTCGTCGGCTTCGCGGGGTCCGGCACGCTCGGCCGCTCCTCGAGGACGCCGGAGATCTTCTCCATCGCCGCCGAGGCCGACTGGTAGCTGTTGTAGAACATCGCGAGTTCCTGCGCCGGGTCGAAGAACCGCTTGGCGTACAGCGCGACCGCGAGCAGCGCGCCGATCTCCAGCGAGCCGCCGACGACCCGGAAGCCGCCGACGATGACGACGGCCGCCAGGGTGGCGTTGCCGATGAGCACCAGGCCCGGGTCGAAGATCCCGAACAGGTTGAACACCCGGGCGTTGGCCTGCCGGTTCAGCTCGACCTGCTCGCCGTACTCGGTCTCGTTGCGGGACTCCTTGCGGAAGGCCTGCACCGCGCGGATGCCGGTCATCGTCTCGACGAAGTGCACGATCACACGGGCGCTGGTGGTGCGGGTGGAGCGGAACAGCTGCTGCGAGCGCTGCTGGAACCACCGGGTCAGGAACCACAGCGGCACCAGGGCGATCGCGAGCACCAGGCCCGAGGTCGGGTCGAGGAACACCAGCGCCACCGCGGTGAACACCATGTACAGCACGCCCTGGATGAGCTGGTTCAGGCCGGAGTCGAGCAGCTCGCGGATGGAGTCCAGGTCGCTGGTCTGGCGCGAGATGATCCGCCCGGACGTGTACGTCTCGTGGAACTCCAGCGACAGCCGCTGCGTGTGCAGGAACACCCGCTTGCGGAGGTCGAACAGGATCGCCTGGCTGATCCGCGCCGCCAGCACCGTGTACCAGGCGGTGAGGACCGCACCGACGATCGCGATCGTGATGTACAGCCCGACGACGAGGAACGCCGGCATCCAGTCGTCGCGGTCGAGCACGGCGGGCAGGGCGTTGTCGATGCCCCACGCGATGAGCGTCGGGCCGGCGACCTGTCCACCGGTGGAGAGCACCACGACGACGGCGATGCCCCACAGCCGGGCCTTGAGCGGTGCCGCGAGCGAGCGGAGCAGCGACAGCGACCGGCCGCGCAGGCGACGACTCTCGGCCTTCGTGAAGTCCTCGCGCTCCTCGCCGCGGGTGCCGTGCACGGTGATGGACGCGGTGACCGGGGCTGCTGCCTCGGCCGCCTGCGTGCCGGTGCCGACCTGCGCGATCGGCACCGCGCCTGCCGGCTCCTGGTCGACGGTCAGGGGCACGTCGTGGTCGGTCTCGTTGCTCATGCCATCGCCTCCTCTCGGTCCTCGGCGTCGTCGTCGTCGAGCGACGAGATGACGAAGCGGTAGTGCTCGTTGGTGGCCATCAGCTCCGAGTGGGTGCCGACGGCGGTGACGCGCCCGTTCTCCATGAGTGCCACGCGGTCGGCGAGGGTCACGGTGGACGGACGGTGGGCGACGATGAGCGAGGTCGTCTCGGCGAGGACCCGGCGGAGCCCGGCCTCGACGCGTGCCTCGGTGTCGACGTCGAGCGCGGACAGCGGGTCGTCGAGGACGAGCACGCTCGGCCGCGCGGCGATCGCCCGGGCGAGTGCCAGACGCTGCCGCTGGCCGCCGGAGAGGGACAGTCCCTCTTCGCCGACGCGGGTGTCCACGCCGTCGGGCAGGTCGTCGACGAAGGCCGCCTGGGCGATGTCGAGCGCCTCGCGCATCACCCGGTCGGCCTCGGCACCGGACAGGTCAGGCCGGCCGAGCAGGACGTTGTCGCGGACGCTGGACGAGAACAGCGTGGCGTCCTCGAACGCGACCCCGACGTGCCGGCGGAGTTCGGCGCGGGTGAGGTCGCGGACGTCGACGCCGTCGATCGTCACCGATCCCCCGGTCACGTCGTACAGCCGCGGGACGAGCGAGAGCAGCGTCGTCTTGCCGGAACCGGTGAGCCCGACCAGCGCCATCGTCTCGCCCGGTCGGAGCTGCAGCTCGACGCCGTTCACCAGGTCGGGGAACTGCGGCGGGGAGTCCTGGTAGCGGAAGTGCGTCGCGTTGAACGACAGCGCACCGCGCGGTTCGGTGATGGTCTTCGGCGATGCCGGGTCGGTGATCGTGTTCTCGGAGTCCATCACCTCGAAGAACCGGTCGACGGCGGTCCGGGTGTCGAAGGTCATCGACAGGAAGAACCCGATCGACTCGATCGGGAAGCGCAGCACGGTCGCCGTCGCGAAGAACGCGAACAGCTGGCCGACGCTCAGCTCCCCCTGGCTGGCGAGCCAGATGCCTGCGAGCAGACAGAGCGCGAACGCCACGTCCGGCACGAGCAGCAGCCAGAACCAGATCGCCGCGATCGCCTTCGCCTTCTCGATCTCGGTGCCGCGCAGCTGCTCGGCCTGCTCGGCGAACTCGTCGAGCTTGTACCGACCACGGCCGAACGCCTTGAGCACGCGGATGCCGTGCACCGACTGCTCGACGCTGGTGGCGAGGTCGCCGACCTGATCCTGGCTGCGGCGCGCGACGATGGAGTACTTCCGCTCGAACAGGACGCTGTTCACCCAGACCGGGATCGAGGCGACCAGGAAGATCAGCCCGAGCTGCCAGCCGAAGGTGAACAGCACGCCGAAGCCGATGACGATCGTGACGACGTTGACGACCAGCAGCACGATGCCGAAGGCCAACCAGCGGCGGATCAGCGACAGGTCGGACACCGAGCGGGACAGCAGCTGCCCGGACTCCCACCGGTCGTGGAACGCGACGGGCAGGTCCTGCAGCTTGGCGTACAGCGCGTTGCGCATGATCGCCTCGATGCGGGTCGACGGTCGCATGACCATCTTCCGGCGGGAGGCGATGAAGAACGCCTCGAGGATGCCGAGCGCCAGCACGCCGAGCCCGGCGGGCCAGATGCGGCTGCCGTCACCGGACGCGAGCGGTCCGTCGACGAGTGCCTGCAGCACGTAGGGGATGACGAGCGCGACGACGGAGGCGCCGAGCGCTGCCAGCATCCCGCCGAACAGCCGCCATCGGTACGGCTTGACGTAGGGCCAGATGCGCGCGATGGCGCGGGCGGTGGATGGGCGCGCCGGTGTCGGCGCCGGTTCCCGGTGGGGTACCTGGGACATGCGTGTGCGTCCTCGTGCTTCGTACGGGCGCCGGTCCGGTCAGGTTGCGGCTGACCGGACGGGAGGCCCGGGGTGCGTTGCGTGGTCTGGTCGGCCCGGTGCCCGCTCGGGGTCCGCCGCGGGGGACGCGGAGACCCTCGGGTTGCGTCGACGCCGCTGGTACGGCGTCGCCCGTGGGGCGGGTGGGGCCGGTCGTGCGCCTAGGCGGACGGCGGTGTCGGGACGCCGGGAGCGGCCGTGCCGGTGGACGTCGATCGTGTCCGGGCAGCCGTTGCGGTGGTGCCGGTCATCGTGTCCATCGTCACTCCAGTCTCGTCGTCGTCACCGTCGTGCCCGCGGTGCTGCCGACCTGAGAAGTCGTCAGCGATGAGGTCGCGGAGCCTTGCAGACTATCGGCACGGACTTCCAGGGCGCAACCAGGAACACGTGCAGGTTGCACCCCGGTCGCTCCCGGGTCGGACCGGACTCAGTGGAAGAAGTGGCGCTCGCCCGTGAAGTACATCGTCACGCCGGCCGCCGTCGCCGCCTGGATGACCTCGTCGTCGCGGACACTGCCACCGGGCTGGGCGACCGCGCGGACGCCCGCGTCGAGGAGCACCTGCAGGCCGTCGGCGAACGGGAAGAACGCGTCCGAGGCTGCGACCGAACCGGCAGCGCGGTCCCCGGCACGGTTCACCGCGAGGTGGCACGAGTCGACCCGATTGACCTGCCCCATGCCGACCCCGACGCTCGCGCCTTGGTTCGCCAGCAGGATCGCGTTCGACTTCACCGCACGGCTGGCCTTCCACGCGAACGCCAGGTCCGCCAGGGTCTGCTCGTCGGCGGGCTCGCCGGAGACCAGCGTCCAGCTCGACTGGTCGAACGTGGTGAAGCGGTCGGCGTCCTGCACCAGGAAGCCGCCGGAGATCTGCTTGACCTCCTGCTCGGCCAGCGCGAAGTCGCTCGGCAGCGTCAGCAGGCGGATGTTCTTCTTGCGGGACAGGACCTCGAGCGCCTCCGGGTCGAAGGCGGGGGCGACGACGACCTCGGTGAAGATGTCGGCGACCGTCTCGGCCATGCCGCGGGTGACCGTGCGGTTCGCCGCGATGACCCCGCCGAACGCCGAGAGGGGGTCGCACGCGTGGGCGGCGGCGTGGGCCGAGGCGATCGGGTCGCCGGCGTCGGGAGCCGCGACCGCGATGCCGCAGGGGTTCGCGTGCTTGATGATCGCGACGGCCGGCTCGGTGAAGTCGTACGCGGCACGGACGGCGGCGTCCGCGTCGACGTAGTTGTTGTACGACATCTCCTTGCCGTGCAGCTGCGTCGCCTGGGCGATCCCGGTGCCGTCCGTGCTCGTGTAGAGCGCGGCGGACTGGTGGGCGTTCTCGCCGTAGCGGAGCGTCGCGGCGTGGTCGGCGGAGAACGTGAGGTGCGTCGGGAACGCGCTGGGGGCCTCCTGGCCGGCGTCGGTGGCCGGAGCGGACGGGGTCGACGGGGTCGACGGGGCGACGACCTCGGACGCGAAGTAGCTGGCCACCGCGGTGTCGTACGCCGCCGTGTGGCCGAAGGCCTGCGCCGCGAGACGCTTGCGCAGCTCGAGCGTCGTGCCGCCGGCCCGGACCGCCTCGACGACCTCGGCGTAGGACGACGGCGACACCACGATCGCGACGTTCGGGTGGTTCTTCGCCGAGGCACGGACCATCGCCGGCCCGCCGATGTCGACGTTCTCGACCACGGTGGCGGTGTCCGCTCCGGAGGCGACCGTCTCGACGAACGGGTACAGGTTCACCACGACCAGCTCGAACGGGGCGATGCCGAGGTCGGCGAGCTGCTGCTCGTGCGACTCGAGCCGCAGGTCGGCGAGGAGGCCCGCGTGCACGGCCGGGTGCAGGGTCTTCACGCGCCCGTCGAGCGACTCCGGGAAGCCCGTGACGCTCGCGACGTCGGTGACGGCGTACCCGGCGTCACGGATGGTCTGCGCGGTCGAACCGGTCGAGACGAGTTCGACACCGGCATCGGCGAGGGCGCCGGCGAGCTCGAGCAGCCCCGACTTGTCGCTCACCGAGACGAGGGCTCGGCGCACGGGCACGACGTCCCGGTCGCGGTACAGGCTGGGGTCGGCGGCGTGCACGCTCATGCGGGGGTGGTGCCCTTCAGGTCGATGTGTCCGTTGGCGATGTCGAGGACGGTCTGGATGAGCAGCCGGCGTTCGACGGGCTTGATGCGGTCGTGCAGGGTCGACTCGGTGTCGCCGGGCAGGACCGGGATGCGCTCCTGCGCCAGGATCGGACCGCTGTCGACGCCGTCGTCGACCGCGATGACGCTCGCGCCGGTCTCGGTGACGCCGGCGGCCAGGGCGTCCCGGACGCCGTGCGCGCCGGGGAACTCCGGCAGGTACGCGGGGTGGGTGTTGATGACCGACGGGCCGAACTCGGCGACGACGGCGGGCGGCAGCAGGCGCATCAGGCCGGACAGGACCAGCAGGTCCGGTGTCCACGGGCGGATCTGCTCGGCGAGCGCCGCACCCCACTCGGCGCGGGTGGCGTACCGGGTGAAGGGGACCGTGAAGGTCGGGATCGAGTACTCCTCGCCGAGCTGCAGACCTTCGGCGTCGCGGTCCGCCCCGATCGCGACGACGCGGGCGGGGTACTCGGCATCGCGGGTCGCCTCGAGCAGGGCTCGGAGGTTCGACCCGGTACCGGAGATCAGGACGACCAGTTCGAGCACGGGGACAAGCCTAGCGGGGCGGGGTGCTGCACTGCGTTCCTCGACGACGGGCAGTGCCGGACCCGGAACGGTCCGGCACTGCCCGGGCGCACGTCCGCTCAGAACTCCCAGGTGACGGTGTCCGGGGACGAGGTCTTGCCGTTGAACGTCTGGAACGACGACTGCGGGTTCGATCCGGCGCGGAAACGCACCGGGACCTCCGCCGTGCCGTACCGGTCGGCGACGGCGGTGGTCGTCACGCCGTTGGTCGTGACGGAGACCGTCGCACCGGGCAGCGCCTCGAACTCGAGCACGTGGTCGAACCGTCCGGCCTCCACCTGAGCGGCGATCCGCTCGATCTGTCGTTCACTCGTCTTGTCGATGGCCTGCGGCACGGCTGCCTGTCCGAAGTCGACGTGCACCGGGACGACCGGGGCACCGCCGGTCGTCGTGATGCCGAAGTCTTCCGCGTCCAAGCCGGTGCCCTTCACCAGGAACCGCCCGGGACGGCTCGGCGAGGACCAGTCGGACGACTGCACGACGTCCACGTCCTTGCCGTCCTGCACCAGCTTCAGGTTCGTGATCCGGTCGACGTCCACCACGATCAGGACGGACCGGGGATTGGGCACGACCGTCACGTTCGTGACCGGCGAGGTCGTCTCCGCCCCGGGCTGGCCGGGTGCGGAGGACGAGGCGGTCGAGACGGGAGTGGCCTGCGCGGCGACGGGTGCGAGCACCAGGCCGGCGCCGACGAGCGCGGTGGCGCCGGCGACCAGGAGTCGGGATCGATTCATGGGATGTCCTGTTCTGCGAGGGGAACGACTCGGAGCGAGCCGAGGTGATCCTCCAGAACAGCACTGACAACATCCGGTATGTGATGTTTGTCTTCGACCTCAGGCGGGGTCGTCACCTTTCGGCTTCCGCCACCAGGGCAACTCGTCCTCCGGGATCTGGTCCGTCGTGTCCCAGGGGGTCGTCCGCGGCGCGGGTCGTGTCGTCGGTTCCGGATTGATGTCGTCGCGACCCGCGACGAACTCCTCGGTGCTCCAGGGGAACGCCGGCTGCTCGTCGGTCCGCGGGACGGGAGGCGTCTCCCGCGGCTCCGCAGGACCCGCTGCGGCCTCGACGGACGAGTGGTCCGCCGAGCGGCCGGCGGTGCCGGCCCCGGCGCCGGCACCGCCGGCACGGTGACGCAGGTCGTCCGCCCGGTCACGGAGCCCGCCAGCACGGTCGCGCAGGTCGCCCGCGCGGTCACGGGCACCGGACGCCGCGGCACGGAGCCGTGCCCGGACGCTGCCGACGGCGTCACCGGCCCGCGTGCCCAGCCCGTGCGCGCCCGGCGCGTGGGTGTCCTGGTCCGCCGCAGCGGCCGGCCGGTCCGACAGGCGCTCGGCCGCAACGGCATCGGTCCGGGCCCAGTCGGGGAGGTCGACGTCGGTCACGGCGGGGTCGACGGGGTCGGACTCGGGCGGGGTCGCCGTCGGCTCGGCAGCTCGCTCGGTCTCGGCGCGCTCCGGGGACCCCGACACGCGCCGATCGTGGTCCGTCCCCGCCTGCGCCGTCGTCACGGCGTCGTGCTGCTCGTCGACCGAGAAGCGGTGCACCTCGGTGGTCCGCCCGGCTCCGGCGGACTCGAGCGCAGCGATCAACGAGCCGCCCTCCGTGGTCGCGTCGGCGGCGGCGAGGTCGTCCTCGGTCTCGTGCCACCGCTCCCCGATCCACGACCGCTCGGGCAGACGCACCAGGTCGCTGCCGATCGCGAGTGCGACGACGGCGGGCAGGCCGATCTCGAGCGCCGCGAAGGCCCCGACCGACCAGGCGTGCGGCCCGACCTCGGCGAGACGCCCGGGCCCGACGGACCCCGAGGACAGCCAGGCGATCCCGCCGATGACGATGCCGGCGACGAGTCCGGTCGCGACGCCGCCGAGGGCCCGGTACAGCGCGGAGTCCGCCGTGCCGAGCAACCGCACCAGACGCGGCCGCATCAGCCCGCCCACCGCGAAGCCCGCGACGACGGGGACCAGGATCCAGACCAGACCGAACGTGTGCCCGGAGGTCGGCAGCGCCCCGAGGACGGGGATCGCCGGCACCGGGCCGAGGGCCGTGCCGATCGGCGACACGGCCGAACCGGCGCCGATGGCGAAGCCCGGACCGACCAGCCAGGCGGTGGCCCAGGCGACGAAGTCGGGGATGAACGCGAGCTGCCCGACGGTCAGGGTGAACCCGCCGACCAGCCCGGCGTGCGAGCGCTCGTAGAGGGTGATGACCTCGGCGAAGGACACCAGCAGCACCAGGCCGACGAGCACCGCGGCGACCGCCACGACGCACGCGGTCGCGACCGTTCCGGCGCGCAGGCCGAACCCGACGACGACCCGCCACACGCCGGGGATCCGGTCCACCAGGGCGACGACCCGCGCGGTGACCGGGTCGGCGGCGAGGCCTCGGCGGCGGCGGCAGACCTCGGCGGAGACGACAGCGGGGATCCCGAACCAGAGTGCCGGGGAGACCACGGCCTGCCAGGTGGTGGGGTGGGTGGCCGCGGTGGTGGAGCTCAGCGCGACCAGCAGTCCGAGGACGGCGACGGCGACGGTGCCGACCAGGATCCCGGTCACCCGGTGCTCGGTCTCGGCGAAGCGGCGTCCGGCACGGGCCCCGAGCCAGGCGGTGACGACGGCGAACCCGAGGGCGGCGAGGCTCACCCCGATCGGTGCGGAGGCTCCGGACAACCCGGTCGCCTTCGCGGCGGCGGCGCCCAGGCTGAACGACACGTCGACGCCGTGCCCGATAAGCCAGACGTTGCCGGCGGCGGTCCAGAACACGTCCCAGTCGACCTGCAGCCCGTACTCGAACGCCCACAGCAGGGTGAGCGGGACGAGTGCGATGCCCACGCCGACGCCGACCGTCACGATCGCTTCGATCACGGCGAGCAGAGCGGTTCCCAGGCGGTTCATCGCAGCGAGGATACGGCCGCCACCTCCGCGCTGGCCGGTGCCGCGCGGCTCCGGCGGAGACCCGCCGACGGAACGACGGGAGGGGGGGGGGGGGGGCCCCCGCCCCCCCCCCCCCCCCCCCCGACCGGTCAAGACGCCCCGTCTGCGCCTCGCCGAGCGGCCACGTTTCGTCGTTCCGGGGGCGTGGGAGCGACGTTTCGTGACCGCTCGGCGTGGAGTGCGCGGGCGTGGCGGGCCGACGGAAGGCCCGTGGCGGGGCGGCACCGCGCCTCCCGGACGTTCAGCGGGACGACACACGACCGTAACCGCCGGAACAGGCGTGTCGCTGGTGCCGTTCGTCCGCGCGTCGTAGCTTGGCGACATCGGGCAACGCGCCCGATCGGAGCGGCCACGGTCGGTGCTCCGGGACCGCTCCAGTGGCCGCGTCGAAGGACATGACCGGGCCGAGCGCGGCCCGGGGATGGAGTGGTCGTGACTTCTCAGAACGTCTCTCGCGGAACGTCTTCCACCTCGCCGCAGCCCACCGTTGCGAGCAGCCGGGCCGCGGACTCGTCCACGCCGGTCGCCCAGCGCACGTACGTGCTGGACACGTCGGTGCTGCTCAGCGATCCGCGCGCACTGTTCCGGTTCGACGAGCACGCGGTGGTCCTGCCCGTCGTGGTCGTCAGCGAACTCGAGTCGAAGCGCAACGACCCGGAGATCGGGTACTTCGCCCGGCAGGCACTGCGGATCCTCGACGAGCTGCGCATCGAACACGAACGCCTCGACTTCCCGATCGCGGTCGGTGACGGCGGCTCCCTGCGCGTCGAACTGAACCACTCCAACCAGTCCGTGCTGCCCTCGGGTCTGCAACTCGGTGACAACGACTCGCGGATCCTGGCCGTGGCGTCGAACCTGGCGAACGACGGCCTCGACGTGGTCGTCGTGTCGAAGGACCTGCCGCTCCGCGTGAAGGCCGCGTCGATCGGCCTCGCCGCGCAGGAGTACCGCGCCGAACTCGCCGTCGACAGCGGCTACACGGGCATCACGACCCTGCAGGTGTCCGGGGACGAGGTCGCCGACCTCTACGAGAAGGAGGAGATCCGCACCCCGGAACTCGACGGCGTCCCCGTCAACACCGGCGTCGTCATCCACTCCGAACGCGGCTCGGCGCTCGGCCGCGTGCACGCCGCCGGCGCGGTGTCGCTCGTGCGTGGCGACCGCGAGGTCTTCGGCCTCCGCGGCCGCTCCGCCGAACAGCGCCTGGCGATCGACGCGCTGCTCGACCCAGAGATCGGCATCGTCTCGCTCGGTGGCAGCGCCGGCACCGGCAAGTCGGCGCTCGCCCTGTGCGCCGGACTCGAGGCCGTCCTGGAACGCCAGCAGCACAAGAAGATCATGGTGTTCCGCCCGCTCTACGCCGTCGGTGGGCAGGAACTCGGGTTCCTGCCGGGCGACGCCTCGGAGAAGATGAACCCGTGGGCGCAGGCGGTGTTCGACACGCTCGGCGCGCTGGTCTCGGAGAACGTCCTGGACGAGGTCGTCGAACGCGGCATCCTCGAGGTCCTGCCCCTCACCCACATCCGCGGACGCTCCCTGCACGACGCGTTCGTCATCGTCGACGAGGCGCAGTCACTCGAACGCAACGTCCTGCTCACGATGCTGTCGCGCATCGGGCAGAACTCCCGCGTGGTGCTCACCCACGATGTCGCGCAGCGCGACAACCTGCGGGTCGGTCGGCACGACGGGGTCGCCTCGGTGATCGAGCGGCTCAAGGGGCACCCGCTGTTCGCCCACGTGACGCTGACGCGGTCGGAGCGGTCGGCGATCGCGGCGCTCGTGACGGAGATGCTGGACTCGCCGGACCTCGCGTAGCGGGGCGGCGGCCGGCGGCGCGCGGCCGGCGGCCGGCCCGGCCGGCCGGTGTCGGCCGGACAGGCACAACGGAAACCGCTCCGAACCAGGGGATGCCGTGGTTCGAGGCGGTTTCCGATGTGCGCACCCGCTTCGCGCCGGGGCGCGGTGGGCGACCGGCCGACGGACGGGAGGCGCGGTGCGGGCCGGTGCCGCGC
>NZ_JARUXD010000075.1:0-15228 GCF_030433875.1 Curtobacterium sp. PsM8
GCCCGGTGCCAGCTGGCACCGGGCCTCCCGTCCGTCGTGTGGTCGCGCCTACAGGTTTGCGAGCGCCGCGTTCAGCGTCGCCGACGGACGCATGACCGCACTGGTCTTGGCGTCGTCGGGCCGGTAGTAGCCACCGATGTCCGCCGGGTGACCCTGCACCGCGACGAGTTCCTCGACGATGGTGTCCTCGTGCTCGGCGAGGGTGGTCGCGAGGCCCTGGAACGCCGCGGCGAGCTCGGTGTCCTGGGTCTGCGCGGCGAGCTCTTCCGCCCAGTACTTCGCCAGGTAGAAGTGGCTGCCGCGGTTGTCGATCGAGCCGAGCTTGCGACCCGGGGACTTGTCCTCGTCGAGGAAGGTGCCGGTCGCGCGGTCGAGCGTGTCCGCCAGGACCTTCGCCCGGGCGTTGCCGGTGACGCCGGCCAGGTGCTCGAGGCTGACCGCGAGGGCCAGGAACTCGCCCAGGCTGTCCCAGCGCAGGTAGTTCTGCTGCACGAGCTGCTGGACGTGCTTCGGTGCGGAGCCGCCGGCACCGGTCTCGAACAGGCCGCCACCGCCGAGGAGCGGGACGACGGAGAGCATCTTCGCCGAGGTGCCGAGCTCCATGATCGGGAACAGGTCGGTCAGGTAGTCGCGCAGGACGTTGCCGGTGACGGAGATGGTGTCCTCGCCACGGCGGATCCGGTCGAGGGAGAAGCGCATGGCGTCCTCCGGCGACAGGATCTCGATCTGCAGGCCGTCGGTGTCGTGCTCCTGCAGGTACGTGCGGACCAGGCCGATCAGGACCGCGTCGTGGGCGCGGGTCTCGTCGAGCCAGAACACGGCGGGGGAACCGGTGGCGCGGGCGCGGGTGACGGCGAGCTTCACCCAGTCGCGGATCGCGATGTCCTTGGTCTGGCAGGCACGCCAGATGTCGCCCTGCTCGACGTCGTGCTCGAGGACGGTCTCGCCGGCGGCGTTCGTGACGCGGACGACGCCGTCGCCCGGCAGCTCGAAGGTCTTGTCGTGCGAGCCGTACTCCTCGGCCTTGAGCGCCATGAGTCCGACGTTCGGCACCGAGCCCATGGTCGCCGGGTCGAAGGCGCCGTGGGCACGGCAGTCCTCGATGACGGCCTGGTAGATGCCGGCGTAGCTGGAGTCCGGGATGACCGCGACGGTGTCGTGCTCGTCGCCGTCCGGGCCCCACATGTGGCCGGAGGTGCGGATCATCGCGGGCATCGAGGCGTCCACGATGACGTCGCTCGGGACGTGCAGGTTCGTGATGCCCTTGTCGGAGTCGACCATGGCGAGGTCGGGGCCGGCGTCGATGCCGTCCTGGAACGCCCGCTTGATCTCGGCGCCGTTCGGCAGCGCGTCGAGGCCGGCGTAGATCGAGCCCAGGCCGTCGTTCGGGGTGAGCCCGGCGGCGGCGAGGTCGGCGCCGTACCGCGCGAACACGTCGGGGAAGAACGCCCGGATGACGTGCCCGAAGATGATCGGGTCCGAGACCTTCATCATCGTGGCCTTGAGGTGGACCGAGAACAGCAGGTCCTCGTCCGCGGCGCGCTGGATCTGCTTCTGCAGGAACTGCTCGAGCGCGGCGACGTGCAGCACGGTGCCGTCCACGACCTCGCCGGAGACGACGGGGATCGACTGCTTGAGCACCTGCTCGCTGCCGTCCTGCCCGACGAAGGTGATCGTCAGGGTGTCGTCGGCCGGGGCGACCCAGGACTTCTCGTTGGAGCGGAAGTCGTCGACGCCCATCGTGACGACGTTCGTCTTCGAGTCCGAGCTCCACTTGCCCATGCGGTGCGGGTGCTTGCGGGCGTAGTTCTTCACCGACAGGGGGGCACGACGGTCCGAGTTGCCTTCGCGCAGCACCGGGTTGACGGCACTGCCCTTGACGCGGTCGTAGCGGGCGCGGGCGTCGCGCTCGTCGTCGGTGGTCGGCTCGTCGGGGTAGTCCGGCAGGTCGTAGCCCTGCGACTGCAGTTCGGCGATGGCGACCTTGAGCTGCGGGATCGAGGCCGAGATGTTCGGCAGCTTGATGATGTTCGCCTCGGGCGTCCCGGCGAGCTCGCCGAGTTCGGCCAGGGCGTCGTCCAGGCGCTGCTCAGCACTGAGCCGCTCCGGGAACAGGGCGATGATGCGGCCCGACAGCGAGATGTCGCGGGTCTCGACCTCGACGCCCGCGGTCTTCGCGAAGGACGCGATGACGGGCAGGAAGGAGTGGGTGGCGAGGAACGGGGCCTCGTCGGTGAGCGTGTAGATGATCTTGGCCATGCTGGCGGGTACTCCCTTGTTCGCGCGGTCCGTGCCCCCCACGCTACTCGCGGCGTGAGATGTCTCGACATCAAGATACCCGTCCTGTGGAGGAGCGCCAGTGATCCCCGGACCTGTGGAGGAAGCGACCAGCCGTGTCCGCCGCGGAACGCTCAGACCGTCAGGCGGAACACCCGGAGCCCGGCCGCCCGCAGACCGGCCGTCCCGAGCCGGGTGCGCAGGTTCCGGAAGGGCCGACGGAACCCCGACCAGGCCCTCGCCGCACCGAGCTGGTGCAGGACCTCGGCGGTCAGGGCGCGCTCGAGCTTCGGGGCCAGTCGGGTCGCCCGTGACACGGTGATCACGATGCGCACCGCACCCGGCCGGAGCAGGGGTTCGAGGAGCTCGGCGGCTTCCTGCGCGCGGTGGAACGCGGGGTCCTCGCCGGGCCGGCGGATCGCGATGACCGCGAGCTCCGCATCAGCGGTCTCGTGCAGCTCCGGCACGTCGTCGACACCGACCACGCGCATCCGCGCTGCATCGACTCCGGCACGGACGGCAGCGGCCCGCAGGATCGGGAGCAGGTCCTGGGTACCGGCCAGCACGACCACCGCCGACCGCAGGTCGATGGGTTCGTGCCGCTCCCGCGGCGATCGGGCCATGAGGGGTCCTCTCCGTCGCTTCCCTCGACACTACTGATCCACAGCCGGGAGGCCCGGATCCCGTCGATCTGCGCACCCCCGACCGCAGTCGGCCGGGGAACGAGGGGCTGTACAACCGGACAGGTTCGTGCAGAATGGGCTCCGGCCATGACTCTCCCTGACGCAGACCACCCCCGCAGCACGCCCGTCGTGCACCTGACGCGTCGTGCTGCCCTGGCGGCGGAGCGGTCTGCCCTGGCGGCGGAGCGTGCCGAGCAGGCCGCCGCGACGAAGCCCCGCATACGGGCACCGCGACCGGCACCCGAGCGCGCGCCGGCCGCCGCGCACGCCGACACCCGCATCCGCCGGGTCCCCCGCCGCGCGGTCGCCGTCGCCAGCAAGACGGCCGCCAACCCCGCCACCCCGGTGAACCGCGGCCGCGGAGCCCGCGCCAGCCGGCTCACCCTGACGAGCGCCGCCGCCGCACTCGCGATGTTCGGCGCCGCCGCGATGCCCGCGCACGCCAGCACCGGCACCTCCGCCGCCATCGCGACCCTCGCCCCGGCCGTCAGCACCCAGGACTTCGCCGTCACCCAGGTGGCGCTGCCGAGCACCTCGCGCGACGGCTTCACGGTCGGCGGCGGTGTCGCCTCGACGGGCGTCGGTGCCGTGGCGGCGGGGGAGACGGTCACGTACGGCGGCGACGTCCGCTCGCCGTTCCCGGGCCCGGTGCGGATGAGCTCCGGCTTCGGGTACCGCGCCGCTCCGTGTGGCGCCTGCTCGTCCCTGCACCAGGGGCTCGACTTCAACCCGGGCATGGGCGCTCCGATCGGCGCCGTCGCCGCGGGCACCGTGCGGGTGTCCGGGATCTACTTCTCGTACGGCGAGACCGTGATCATCGACCACGAGGTTGACGGCCGGAAGGTCTCGACCCTGTACGGCCACATGATCCCCGGCTCGTCGCCGCTCAAGGTCGGCGACCGCGTCGAGCCCGGCCAGTTCATCGGCAGCGTCGGGTCCTCCGGGGTCTCGACCGGGGCGCACCTGCACCTCGAGGTCCTCATGGACGGCACGCTGCCGATCGACCCGGCCGCCTGGCTCGCCGCGCACACCGGCCGCGCCCTCTAGTCGGAGCGCATCCGGCAGCGCCGTGCCGGCGGAACCCGACGACGGACGGGAGGCGCGCCTCCGGACCGGTGCCGAGCCTCCCGTCCGACGCCAGCAGCCGGGCACACCGGCGGGCACGTAGCCTGGGGACATGGGTATCGACGTCCGCAACGAGATCCGCGACTTCCTGTCCAGCCGACGAGCCCGGCTCACCCCGGACCAGGCGGGCATGCCGTCGTTCGGCGGCGGCACCCGGCGCGTCCCCGGACTCCGTCGGCACGAGGTCGCGATGCTCGCGGGCGTCAGCGTCGACTACTACACGCGACTCGAACGCGGCACCCTCAAGGGCGTCTCGGAGGGCGTCCTCGACGGCCTGGCCAACGCCCTGCAGCTCGACGAGGCGGAGCGCGCGCACCTCGCGGACCTCGCACACCTGGCGAACGCAGGGGTGAAGACCACCCACCGTCCGGTGCCGACGTCGGTGCGTCCCGCGGTGCAGCGTCTGCTCGACGCCATCACCGGTGCCCCGGCGTGGGTGCGCAACGAGCGGCTCGACATCGTCGCCGCGAACACCCTCGGCCACGCGCTCTACGCACCGGTGTTCGCCGGTGCCGGGCGCCCGGTCAACACCGCGCGCTTCGCGTTCCTCGACCCCGCCGCCCGCGACTTCTTCCCCCGCTGGGAGCAGACCGCCCGCGATGCGGTGGCCGTCCTCCGCACCACGGCGGCCTCGAACCCGTGCGAACCGGGCCTGATGACGCTGGTCAGCGAGCTCTCGGCGAAGAGCGAGGAATTCCGCACCTGGTGGGCCGAGCACGACGTGCACGTGCACCGCTCGGGCCGGAAGCACCTGCACCACCCGATCGTCGGCGAGCTCGAGTTGACGTTCGAGGCGCTCGAACTGGTCGCCGACCCCGGGCTGACGGTGTTCACCTACGGCGCCGACGCCGGGTCGGAGTCCGAACGGTCCCTGTCGCTCCTCGGCACCTGGGCCGCCACCGAGTTGGCGGAGCAGCGGGCCGCCGTGCGGTCGACGGAGTCGGTCGACCAGGTCGACTGAGGCGGACCCCGGACCGAACGCGCGCCCGGCCCGGAGCCGGAGCCGACGGCAGCAGTCCGGTTGCCGCCGACCTGCCCGCCGTAGGCTGACGACGTGACGAGGACTGCGGACGGACCGGCTGGCGACGCCGAGCACGGCGGGGCCGACGGCGGCCCGAGCCCGTCCCGCCACCGTCGACCGGAACCGGTCTTCGAACGGGCGATCCGGGTGGCGCTCGGGCAGGCCCGCACGGTCCTGCACGTCACCGCAGGCCCCGGGGGCGTCCCGTACGAACCGCGCGACCGGGACGTCACCGTCGTCGACCCGACCGCCGAGGCCCTGCCGTTCGCCGACGACTCCTTCGACGCCACCTCGTCGGCCTTCTCGCTGCCCGAGTGGCCCGAGTGGCCCGAGTGGTCGGACCTCGAACGGGGTCTCGCCGAGGTCCGACGGGTCACCCGCGGCCCGGTCGTCCTGCTCACCCGCGACCCGGCCCGCATCCCAGACCACTGGCTCGCCACCTACGCGCCCGAGGTCCTGGCCCGTGACGCCCGACGCTGGCCGCCGCTCGACCACATCGCCGATGCCCTGGGCGGCGAGGTCACGACGACCCGCGTGCCCATCCCCTTCACGTGTGTCGACGGGTTCTCCGAGGCGTACTACGCCCGTCCGGAGCGCCTGCTCGACGCCGCTGCCCGCCGAGCCGACCCCGCCTGGGCGGCCGTCGACGAGATGACCGCGGCCCGGTCGGTCGCCGCCCTCCGCACCGCGCTCGAGGACGGCTCGTGGGACGCCCGGTACGGCCGACTCCGCGTGCAGCCGTCGTACGAGGGCTCGCTGGTGCTCGTCGTCGCGCAGCCGTAGGGTGCTGGTGTGAGCAACCGTTCCGAGGAGGTCGTCGGCGCCTGCGCCGGCATCAGGGCCTGACGTCCCCGCCGTGTCGTCTGACACGGCGTCATCGTCGACCCTCTGAACGAACCGCACCCGTGACGCAGACTGCTGCGCCGGTGCCAGAACGACAGGCTCACCCATGCTCCCGATCACCGTCGAGGCCCTCCGCGCCTCCTTCGTCAACGCCTCCCGCCGCGAGGTCACCGAGATGACCGTCCCCGACCTCGAGGCCGTCCGCTGGGACGACCTCACCTTCCTGGGGTGGCGTGACCCGAAGACCCCGCGCCGCGCCTACGCGGTCATCCCGACCCTGGACGGCGAGCTGATCGGCGTCGTGTTCCGGCAGGCCGAGGCCTCGCCACGCTCCCGCGCCCAGTGCTCGTGGTGCCAGGACGTGAAGCTGCCCAACGACGTCGTCTTCTACAGCGCCAAGCGCTCCGGCCCGGCGGGTCGGAAGGGCGACACTGTCGGCACGCTGGTCTGCCAGGACTTCCAGTGTTCGCGGAACGTCCGGAAGACCCCGCCGCCGGCGTACGAGGGGTACGACGTCGAGGGCGCCCGCCTCCAGCGGATGGACGACCTGCAGTTGCGGGTCGCGGCGTTCGCGGCTGAGGTCTGACGCGACTCGACGACGGACGGGCGCGCCCCGCTCAGCGGCAACGCGAAGCGTTGCGCGGGGCGCGCCGACCGAGCCTGCGAGGGAGGAGTGCCAGCTGGCACCGTGCCTCCCGTCCGTCAGGTGGTGGCGTCGGTCAGCGACCGATGCTCGACATGTCGGGGTAGCGGTCCCCGGTCGGCAGCGGCAGCGCCGAGAGGCGCTCGACCTGGTCGGACGTGAGGGTGAGGTCGGCCGCGCCGACGTTCTCCTCGAGCCGCGAGACGCGCTTCGTGCCCGGGATCGGGACGACGTCGTCGCCCTGGGCCAGGAGCCACGCGAGCGCGACCTGGGCGGGGGTGCCGCCGACCTCGTCCGCGATGCCCTTCACGGCGTCGACGATCTTCATGTTCGCCGCGAAGGCCTCCTCCTGGAAGCGCGGGTTGGCGGAGCGGAAGTCGTCGGCGTCCAGGTCGGACGGCTTCGTGATGGCGCCCGTGAGGAACCCACGGCCGAGCGGCGAGTACGGCACGAGACCGATCCCGAGCTCGCGCAGCGTGTCGAGGACGTCGCCCTCGGGGTCGCGGGTCCACAGCGAGTACTCGCTCTGCAGCGCGGTGATCGGGTGCACGGCGTGGGCCTTGCGGATCGTCGCGGCACTCGCCTCGGACAGACCGATGTGGCGGATCTTGCCCTCCTGCACGAAGCCGGCGAGCTGCCCGATGACGTCCTCGATCGGCACGGCCGGGTCGACGCGGTGCTGGTAGTAGAGGTCGATGTGGTCGGTGCCGAGGCGGCGGAGCGACCCTTCGAGGGCGGTGCGCACGGAGTGCGGGGCCGAGGTCAACCCGCGTTCCTGGCTCGGCGTCTCCTCGTCGGCCTCGTGCTTGTACAGGCCGAACTTCGTGGCGATGACGACCTCGTCGCGGCGGCCCTTGAGGGCTTCGGCGAGGAGTTCCTCGTTCGTGTACGGGCCGTACGCCTCGGCGGTGTCGAACAGCGTGACGCCGAGGTCGATGGCGCGGTGGATGGTGCGGATGGACTCGGCGTCGTCGGAGCCGGCGCCCGAGTAGAAGGCGCTCATGCCCATGGTGCCGAGGCCGATCGCGCCGACCTGGAGGTCGGCGAGCGTGCGTGTCTGCATGCGTGGTCCTTTCGTCTGCTGTCCCGGTCTACTCGCCCTGGCAGCGTCGGAGGGAGGCACTGACCGTGCCCGCCTGGTGGGAATGCCCGAGGCCGTCATCGGTCGGGGCCGCCACGGACGACGACGGACCCGGTCCACGCGGGTGCGCGGTGCCGGGTCCGTCGAGTGGTGCGAGCTGGTGGTCAGCGCTTGCGGAAGTACGCGTTCGAGCTGGGGAGGAACATCAGCACGGCGGCGATGATGACGACGATGACGCCGATCGTGCCGACGATGTTGAACGCGGCTGCGATGCCGAGCACCTGCAGGATCGCGAGGACGAGCAGCACGATGCGGGCCCAGTTGCGGCCGTCGCGCATCTTGAAGACGATGAAGAGCTGGACGAGCGCGATGATGATCGCGAACACGGCACCGATGGTGACGGCTGCTCCGATCGCGGCGCCCTGACCCTCGGCCTGCGCCTGGACCTGCGGCGACGAACCAGCACCGATGAAGCCGAGCACACCGCGGATGATCCCGAGGACCACCGTGACCAGCCAGAGGATGAACGAGACGGTGACGGGTGTCGGACGACCGGTGGCGGAGTTGGTGCTCATCGGAGGGTTCCCTTCGTGGCTCGGTGAGCCGGTTGACAGCAGTGAACCTGAACGTAGTCTTCGAAACGGCTGATGTCCGTTCTCCGCGTGGTCGGATCGTGCCGTGAACCTGACCTTCCGGCTCCTGCTGCTCACCCTGCGCGTGCGCCTGTCGCCGCGCCGCCGGCTGTCGCTCTGGGACGAGTCGCGGACCCCGTTCCGCGTGACGCTCACCGACCTGGACCCGCTCCGGCACGTCAACAACGGCAAGTACCTGTCCCTCCTCGACCTCGGCCGCCTCGAGCTGCTGCTCCGCTCCGGCGCGTGGCGGACGTACGCCGAGCGCGGCTGGTACTCCGTGGTGTCCGCGCAGACGATCACCTACAAGCGGTCGTTGACGCTGGGGCAACGTTTCGAGCTGCGGTCGCGAGTGCTCGGGGTGGACGAGCGCGCCGTGTACCTGGAGCAGACGTTCGTCCGCCGCGGGGACGTCGTGGCGCGTGCGGTGGTGCAGGCCCGGTTCCTGCGACGGACGGGAGGCTCGGTGTCGCCCGACGAGCTGCTCGCGGCGACCGGCGGGTCACCTCGTGACCTGACCCTGCCGGCCTGGGTGTCGGCGTGGGCCGCGTCCGTCCGGATCAGCAGCGACGACCGGGGCTGAGCGTGGCCGCCGAGATCGAGCCGTTCGTCGTCGCCGACGCCGCTGCCTGGCGTGCCTGGTTGGACGGGCACGAGGAGCTGTCCGACGGGGTGTGGCTGGTCCTCGCGAAGAAGGGCACGACGAGTCCGACGAGCCTGACGTACGCGCAGGCCCTCGACGAGGCGCTCTGCTCCGGCTGGATCGACGGGTCGAAGCGCGGCCTCGACGACGCCACGTTCCTCCAGCGGTTCACGCCGCGACGGAAGGCGTCGCTGTGGTCGCAGCGGAACGTCGGGCTGGTCGCGGCGCTGGTCGAGGCCGGACGGATGCGTCCACGCGGTCAGGCGGAGATCGACCGGGCGAAGTCCGACGGCCGGTGGGACCGGGCGTACGCGGGTGCCGCGACCGCAGAGGTGCCGGCGGACCTCCGGTCGGCGCTCGACGCCGTACCCACGGCAGCTGCGCTGTTCGCCGACCTCGACGCGACGAACCGGTACGCGGTCGTGCACCGGGTGGTGACCGCCCCGAGCCCGACTGCGCGGGCGAACCGGGTCGCGAAGCTGGTCGGGATGCTCGAGCGTGGAGAGACGCCGTACCCCCGTCCCCGGGTGGACCCTCAGGACCGTGGTGCCGGGCAGGCGTAGACCGGGTGCATGACCACTGGCACTGACACCACGAACCGTCCGGCCGCTTCGTCCGGCACCTTCCGCATCGGCGGGGACCTCGAGGTCAACCGCCTCGGCTACGGCACCATGCAGCTCACCGGCCCCGGCGTGTGGGGACCGCCGAAGGACCACGACGAGGCGATCCGCGTCCTCAAGCGCGCCGTCGAGCTCGGCGTGAACTTCTTCGACACCGCCGACTCGTACGGCCCCTACGTCGCCGAGGAGCTCCTCAAGGAGGCCCTGCACCCCTACGGCGACGACGTCGTCATCGCGACGAAGGCCGGCCTGACCCGCACCGGCCCGAACGAGTGGCCGCCGGTCGGCCGCCCGGAGTACCTGCGCCAGGAGGCCGAGATGAGCCTCCGCCGTCTGGGTCTGGAGCGCATCGACCTGTTCCAGCTGCACCGCATCGACCCGAAGGTCCCGCTGGAGGACCAGATCGGTGAGCTCAAGAAGCTGCAGGACGAGGGCAAGATCCGCCACATCGGCCTGTCCGAGGTCTCCGTCGACGACGTGAAGGCCGCGCAGGAGATCGCCACGATCGTCTCCGTGCAGAACCTCTACAACCTCACCGACCGCTCGGCCGAGGAGCTCCTCGACTGGTCGGAGCAGCAGGGCATCGGGTTCATCCCGTGGTTCCCGCTCGCGACCGGTGGGCTGACGGGTGCGGACTCGCCGCTGACCGAGCTGGCGAAGCAGAAGGACGCCACCCCGGCGCAGGTCGCGCTGGCCTGGCTGCTCAAGCGCTCCCCCGTCATGCTCCCGATCCCCGGCACCTCGAGCGTCGACCACCTCGAGGACAACCTGCAGGGCGCGACGATCGAGCTCTCCGACGACGAGTTCCAGGAGCTGTCGAAGCTGCACAGCTGACGCACCGACTGCATGACGGGAGGCTCCTCACCGGTCCGGTGGGGAGCCTCCCGTCCGTCGTCCGGATGATGTTCGCGCCGTCAGCTTGCCGACCCATACCGAGTATGTGCATACTCGGTATGCCCGCGGAGAAGTGCTCCGCCGGGTCGAGGGGGAACGATGAGCGTTCGCATGGGCGTACTCGCACTGCTGGTGGCCGAGCCGGGCTACGGCTACCAGCTCCGGGGGGAGTTCGAGCACCGCACGGGGGGCAGCTGGCCGCTGAACATCGGCCAGGTCTACACAACGCTCGACCGGTTGGAGCGCGACGGCCTCGTGGCCCGCGGCGACGCCGACGACGACGGACACGTCGTCTACACGGCGACCGACGCGGGACGCGAGGCGGTCGACCGGTGGTTCAGCGAACCGGTGCCCGCCAAGCGCGGCCGCGACGAGTTGGCGATCAAGTTCGCCATCGCGGTGACCGTGCCCGGCGTGGACGTGCAGCGCCTCGTGCAGGTGCAGCGGACGGCGGCGGTCCGGGCACTGCAGGACCTGACCCGACTCAAGCGCACCACGGACCCCGAGACGGAGCTGGCGTGGTCGCTCGTCCTCGAGTCGATGGTGTTCCAGGCCGAGTCCGAGGTGCGGTGGCTCGACCACGTCGAATCGAGCGTCGCGCGGTACCGACCCGCTCCCCGGGCGAGCGCCGACACCCCGGACGACGAGGACGTGTACGGCAGCGAGCCCACCGGCCGCCGCGGCACGGGTGTCGTCCGATGAGCACGACCGCGCTCCTCGAACTCGACGCCGTCGCCGTGCAGTACGGCAGCGGCGCGCAGGCCGTGACCGCCCTGGCCGGTGTCGACCTGACGATCCGTCCCGGTGAGATGGTCGCCGTGATGGGCACCTCCGGCTCCGGGAAGTCGACGCTGCTGTCGGTCGCCGGCACCCTGATGCCCCCGACGAGCGGCGAGGTCCGCATCGACGGCGAATGGGTGTCCGACCGCCCGGCCCGCGAACTGGCAGCCCTGCGGCGACGCGTGCTCGGGTTCGTGTTCCAGGACTTCAACCTCATCCCCTCGCTGACCGCGGTCGAGAACGTGGCGCTGCCGCTCGAGCTCGACGGCTGGCGCACCGGACGTGCACGGAAGGCGGCGGAGCTGGCGCTCGAGAGCGTCGAACTCGGCCACCGGCTGGACGCCTGGCCGGACGACCTCTCGGGCGGGCAGCGACAGCGGGTCGCCATCGCCCGCGGGGTCGTCGGCGACCGCAAGCTCGTCCTCGCCGACGAGCCGACCGGGGCCCTCGACTCGCAGACCGGCGAGGTCGTGCTCCGCATGCTCCGCCGACACGTCGACTCCGGTGCCGGTGCACTGCTCGTCACGCACGACGCCCGGCACGCGGCGTGGGCGGACCGGATCGTGTTCCTCCGCGACGGCCGCATCGTCGACGAGACCGTGTACGCCGGCGTCGAGCTTGCCCTGACCGACGCGCAGGACCGCCCGTGAGCGAGCGGCCCCGTCGGGACACGCACCGCCCGACGATCCGCAGTCGCACCCCGTTCGCCGTCCGGCCGGCACTGCTGCTGGCCCGACGTCTGGCGTTCGCCCGACCCGGGCGGGCCGTGCTCGTCGCGGCGCTCATCGGGCTGCCGATCGCCGGCCTGGCCGCGGGTGGGGTGCTCATCGCGTCGACCACGCCGAGCACCCAGGACCGGTTGGACGTCGAACTCGGGCAGTCCGCGGCGATGCTCGAGGCGAACGGCCCCGACCTCGCCGGCATGCGGCAGGACCCGGTCGACCGGTACACCTCGACCATCGCCAAGAAGAGCCCGCTGCAGCGGTACTACGACCGACCGGACACCTCCGACGCCGACGCCAGCGCCTTCCCGACGCCGGACCTGCTCGGCTCCGTACCCGACGGGGCGGCGTCGATCCCGGTCCGGCAGAGCACCGCGGTCGTCAGCGGCCCGAAGGTCCCCGTCACGGTCAACGCCGTCGAGGGGCAGACCTGGGCCGGCGCACTGCAGGGGCACTGGCAGCACCTCGAGGGCAGCGTCCCGGAGTCTGGAGACCAGGTCCTCGTCACCCCGGCGACCCTCGACCGGTTGCACATCGCGATCGGCCAGACCCTGCAGCTCGACGACCCCGTCCAGCGACAGGTCACCGTCGTCGGGACGCTCCGCGACCTGGGCATGCCGAACTCGAACCTCGCGGTCTTCGGGGAGTGGGGGTCGCTCGGGCTCGCAGACGACGGCACCACGCAGGTGTTCCTGCCCGACCGCAGCATCACCTGGCCGGAGATCCAGCGGTACAACGACCACGGCATCGTCGTCGAGTCGCGGGCCGTCGTGCTCCACCCGCCGTTCCCGAGCGCGAGCTCTCGCGGCTCGGGGTCCCTCATCAGCTACGGGTACGTGGGGCTCGCCGGGGTGTTCGCGCTCTTCGAGGTCGGGCTGCTCGCCGCGGCCGCGTTCCTGGTCAGCTCCCGCGCCGACACCCGCACCCACGCCGTGCTCGCCAGCGTCGGCGGGGACCGGCGCTTCCTGTTCACGGTGGTGTCCTCGTCCGGGCTCGTGCTCGGTGCGGTCGGGGCGGCCGTCGGAACCGCGCTCGGCATCGTCGGTGGCGTCGTCGCGTTCCACCTGCTCGACTCGGGCGACCGGTTGCAGTACCCCGGCGTGCACCTGCCCTGGCTGGTGCTGCTCGTCGTGCTGGTCTTGGGCATCCTGGCCGGCTGGGCCGCGTCGCTCGTCGCCGCCCGGAGCGCCAGCCGGGTCGACGTCGACAGTGCCCTCCGTGGAGCCACCCGTCCCGCCCCGGTCTCCCGGCGGCGCTGGGCAGCGGCGGCCGGACCGGTGCTCACGGTCGTCGGCATCGCGATGACCCTGGTGTGCGGTGTCGTCGTCCTCGCGCTCAACGCCCGCCCCGTGCAGGAGGACCACCTGGCCCTCATCGTCGGTGCCGGCGTCGCCCTCGGACCCTGCCTGGCACAGCTCGGCATCGTCCTGGCCGCCCGGCGGCTGCTCGGCGCGGTCGCCCGGGTCGGCGAGCGGTTCGGCCTGCCCGCTCGGATCGCCGTCCGGGACGCCGTCCGCAACCCGGTCCGGACCGTGCCGGTGCTGGCGAGCGTGATGAGCGTCGTGTTCGTCGCCACCGTCGTCCTGACCTTCACGGCGTCGCAGTCGGCCCAGAGCAACGAGCAGTACACGTTCCGGACCGCGATGGGCGTCGGTACGGCCTCGGTGACCGACACCGACGGGGCAGCGGATGCCGACCTCACCGCGCGGGCGGTGCGCGTCGTGCGACAGGTCGTCCCGGAGGCGCACGTCCGCGTGCTCGGGGCGAGCATCGAGAACCGCTCGGACGACCAACCGATCACCCTGCCCGTCGACGTCCACCGGCCCGACTGCGCGAGCGGCGACAGCGGACCCTGCTCGGCCTGGCTGGCGGGGCCGGACAGCAGCAGCCCGCACGTCCTGACGGGCAGCGCCGACGACCTCGGCGTGCTGATCGGGCACCGGCCGTCTCGAGCAGCGCGCGCCGCCCTCGAGCGCGGCGACGCGGTGGCGGTCCGGAGCGAGTTCGTCGAGGACGGCGCCGTCCGCTTCGACACCCGGAAGGCCTCGCAGTTCGCGATGTACGGGGAGAAGCCGACCGGCGAACCCCTGCGCACCACCACCGTGCCGGCCGTCGTCGAGCACACTGACGAGCCGCTGCAGATCGCCGTGTTCCTCACCCCGCAGGGTGCCGCACGGCACGGCCTGGAGACCGCGCCGAACTACCTGGTCGGCAGCTTCCCCGACGGCATGTCGACGGAACGCGCGGACACCCTCGCCGCCACCTGGCAGGCCGCCGCCGGGCAGCAGGCCGACACCTGGTACCCGTCGTTCACCGTCGAGGCCGGGCCACAGGACCCGTTCCGTCCGATCGCCCTGGTCGTCGTCCTGCTCGCCGGCATCGTCACGCTCGGGGCCACGACGGTCGCGATCGGGTTGGCCCGCGCCGACGGTCGCCGGGACGACGAGGTGCTGGACGCGATCGGCGCCTCCCCCGGGGTGCGTCGTCGGGTCTCCACCTGGCAGGCCGCGGTGCTCACCCTGGTCGGCTCGCTGGTCGGGGTCGCGCTCGGGGTCCTGCCGCTCCGTGCGCTCACGCTGCGGTTCACGCCGACGCCGCTCGGGGTCTCGCACCTGCCGTTCGCGCCGGACCCGACCTCGCTCGTCGTGCTCGCGATCGGGCTGCCGCTCCTGGTCACCGCCGGGGTGTGGGCCGTGGCCGGGCGTCGGCGGCGGGTCGCGGTGCGCCGTACGGCCTGACCGGCGGACGGTCTGACCGGCGGACGGGAGGTGCGGTGCCAGCGGGAACCGTGCCTCCCGTCCGTGTGTGGCCGCGGACCGCTACTCGGTCAGCCGGACGAGCAGTGGCAGGAAGAGCCCGGCGAGCCAGGAGAGCACGAGCACCGAGGCACCGACCGCCAGGAGGCGGCGGCGACTGCGCTGCTTCGGGCTCTCCGCGATGCCCCAGACGCCGGCGCGGACGAGCAGGCGGTTCGCTTCGCCGACGAGGCGGCGGACCTCCGGGTCCTCCATGTCGAGGTCACCGTTCTCGGCGTGCTCGGCGATGGCGGTGGCCTCGTCGACCGTCAGCGCGGTGTCGCCCGTCGCACGGTCCCTGCGTCGCATGCGCCCACGGTAGCCCGCGGGTGCCCGGAGGGCCACCGGCGGCGGCCGCGGGGCGGCGCGCGGCGCGCTCGGGCTGCGCACAACGGAAACCGGCTCGAACCCCGGGCTGGCGGGGGTGGGGCCGGGTGGTGGTGGGTGGGGGCCGCGCGCGGCCGCGGGC
>NZ_JARUXD010000076.1:0-14714 GCF_030433875.1 Curtobacterium sp. PsM8
CGCCGGCCCCCCCCCCCCCCCCCCGGGCCTCCAGTGCGTTGCCCTGGCGGGCGGACCTGGCGCGTTGCCCTGGCGGGCGGGCCTGACGAGCGTCAGGCGATGCGCTTGAACGCCTTGTCGACATAGCGGTCGATCGTCGCGCGAGCCTCGCTTGCGTAGCGGTCGATCGTCGCGATCCGCGCCGGGTCCGGCGTGTAGCCACGGCCGAGGCGCTTCATCGCGGCGGCGAGCACACCGTCGGTCAGCTGCGGGTTGAGCGGCAGGATCGGCCCCTGGGTGTGGGTGCCGAACGAGTTGCCGCTGACCGCACCCTCGACCGGCGAGCCGGCCTGGTTGCCACCACCGGAGACGACGTCCGCGAACGGCGACACCCCGTCGGCCAGTTCGATGCGGGCGGCGTGGTCCTCGAAGCCGGCCAGTCGGGTCGACATGCCCGGCAGCAACGGGTACCGCGACTCGAGGACGAAGTAGTTGACCCGACGCTCGGCACCGCGGACCGCGCGGGCGTCGAACACGCCGAAGCCGTCGATCGGGGCACCGTCGGTCGGGACGACCTGGTTGGTGGCGAGGTCGAACCCGCCGCCGACCGCGATCACCGGCACACCGGCGACTGCGAAGTCACGCAGGGCGGCGCCGATGCGACCGACGTCGGCCCCGAGCGAGCGCATCGCGCTGAGCGGGCCGTTGCCGACGACGACCACGTCGGCCGTCGCGGGCAGGGCGTCGCCCGGCGCGTACTCGATGACCTCGGTCGCGATGTCGGCGGCGTCAGCGCGGCGGACGAGGGCTGCGACGTTGCCGCGGTCCCCCGAGACGCCCATCTGCCGCGGGTAGACGTGCAGGATGGTCAGTCGATCGGCCGTCATGCGGTCTTCTCCATGTCCGGGTGGCCGAGGGCCTTCCGGGCGATCATCATGATCTCGTAGTTGACGATGAAGTTCTTCGTGCCGGTCGTGGTCGACCCGAGCCCCTGCATGTGGCGGATCGCCGACTCGACGTCGGGCTCGACGCGACCGATGCGGACACCGGCGTGCTCGAGCGCGATCGCGATCTGCCAGGCCTTGTCACCGGACACGACGTCGACGTGGTCGAGCTTCGAGAAGTCGATGTCGTAGATCCACGAGATGTCGGGCGTGCCCTCGTCGATCGCCATGAGGACCTGCTCCGGGTGCGCCGGCAGGGCGTCCAGGTTGAGCTGCAGGCTCGCGGCGTTCTTGAACATCGTGAACTCGGCGGACTCCCCCGCGATCGGCAGACGCTCGCCACGCCCGTAGGCCGGCTTCATCCGCTCGAACGCCTTGGTCACGGCGGCCGGACGGAACTGGTCGCCGAGGGCCGCGCTGGCCGTCGCGGCCGCGGCGGCGGCGTCCACCGCGTAGTGGAGACCGCGAGCCGGCAGGCGGACCGGGATCTCGGAACCGGCGAAGGCGATGGTCGCGGCGTCACCGGTGAAGGTCACGATCTCGGCGTCGGCGGTCGTCTGTGCCCGGCCGACGCCGGCGACGAAGTCGTCGGCGTTCTGCAGGCCGTTCGGGGCCGCGGCGACCACGTCGGTGCTCGCTCCGAAGCGCAGGACCCGCTGCCCGTCGACGGCCGGGTAGGCGTCGAGGAACTGGTCGTCGTGGTTCGTGATGACGTTCGCCGTCGACAGTGCGGCGGTGTCGAGCATCATCGTCGCGACGCGTTCGGTCTCGAAGAACCGGTAGAGCTGGTCGACCTGGACGTTGAGCATCGTCACCGTGGACGGCGACAGGATGCCGGCGAGCTCGACCGCGAAGGCCTCGTCGACCTCGAGGATCCCGATGTCGGCCTTGAGCTTGCCGCCCAGCGAGACCTCGGACAGCAGCGCCGACGCGATGCCCTGCGGCAGGTTCGCCCCGGACGGGTTCGTGAACACCCGGAGGCCGTGCGCCCGCACGATCTCCGAGATCATGTGGGTCGTCGTCGACTTGCCGTTCGACCCGAGCACGAAGACGACGCCGTTCGGGAACTGCCGCGTCACGTGCTGCAGGAAGTCCGGCACCAGCTTGAGGACGATGTAGCCCGGGTAGGCGGACCCGCCGCCCCGCGCTCGCGCGAGGGCACGGAGGATCCGCCCGACCAGGATCGGGACCACGAAACGCACCGGTCGGCCTACTCGAGGTAGTCGCGGAGCGACTGCGACCGGGACGGGTGGCGGAGCTTCGCCATCGTCTTCGACTCGATCTGGCGGATCCGCTCACGCGTGACGCCGAACGTGTCGCCGATCTGGTCGAGGGTCTTCGGCTGACCGTCACCCAGGCCGAAGCGCATCCGGATCACGCCGGCCTCGCGCTCGGAGAGGGAGTCGAGCAGGCTCTCGAGCTGCTTCTGCAGCATCGTGAAGCCCACCGCGTCGGCCGGCACGACCGCCTCGGTGTCCTCGATGAGGTCACCGAACTCGGAGTCGCCGTCTTCACCCAGCGGGGTGTGCAGGGAGATCGGCTCGCGACCGTACTTCTGCACCTCGACGACCTTCTCGGGCGTCATGTCGAGCTCGCGGGCGAGCTCTTCCGGCGTGGGCTCGCGTCCGAGGTCCTGCAGCATCTGCCGCTGGACACGGGCGAGCTTGTTGATGACCTCGACCATGTGCACCGGGATGCGGATGGTGCGTGCCTGGTCCGCCATCGCGCGGGTGATGGCCTGTCGGATCCACCACGTCGCGTAGGTCGAGAACTTGAAGCCCTTCGTGTAGTCGAACTTCTCGACGGCACGGATCAGGCCCAGGTTGCCTTCCTGGATGAGGTCGAGGAACTGCATCCCACGACCCGTGTAGCGCTTGGCGAGCGAGACGACCAGGCGGAGGTTCGCGCCGAGCAGGTGCGACTTCGCACGCTGCCCGTCACGGGCCACCCAGCGCAGCTCGCGCTCGGCCGGCTTCGACAGCCCGGTCGAGTGCTGCAGCTTGTCCTCGGCGAACAGGCCGGCCTCGATGCGCATCGCGAGCTCGACCTCCTGCTCGGCGTTGAGCAGCGCGACCTTGCCGATCTGCTTGAGGTAGTCCTTCACCGGGTCCGCGGTGGCACCCGTGATGGTCGTCGAGTAGACCGGCGCTTCGTCGTCGTCGGTCTGCGAGATGACGAGCGCTCCGGCGGCGACCGCAGCCGCTTCCGTCGCGGGCTTCGCAGCCGAGTCGTCGTCCGAGTCCTCGGTCGCGTCGTCGGTGGCGTCCTCGGCCACCTCGACCGGCGTCTCGTCCTCGGCGCTCGCTTCGTCGTCCTCTGACGATGCGGCCTTCTTGCCGCTCGCCTTCTTCGGAGCCGCCTTCTTCGGGGCGGCCTTCTTGGCGGCGGTGGTGGTCCTGGGGGCGCGCTTCTTCGGCGCGGCCGTGCCCTCCGTCGTGGTCGTGGCGTCTTCCGCCACGACGCCGTCGGGCGTGGTGTCCTTCGTGGGATCGACCGTCGTGCTCCGGGCAGCCATGCGATCACCTTCCTCGTCGTGCCACGTTCCTGGGGTCGTGGCCTTCCCTCGCCGCCCAGGGCCACCGCCGCAGTCCCCCACGTCGTCTGGTCCTACCGTTCCGGGCAGCACTAGGACCCATGTCAAGTCCCCCGACGCTGAACGCGAGGAACCCGAAAGGGTCCGTGGTCATTATTGCACGCGACCGTTCCGCAAGCGTGCAACCAGTGCAACCCACAGCGGACCCACCCGTATTCCGTCCTCCGCGTGCAGTCGTGCGCGCGTCCGTCGGCGGGCCAGGAGCAGCATCACGACGCCGAACCCGACGACCACGTACTGCACGGTCATCGCCACGCGGAAGTTCTGCCAGGCGAACGTGTCGGTGCCTGACGCCGCCGCCAGGACGTCGAGCAGCGAGCCGATCGCGAACATCATCACGAAGGCCGCCAGGAACCCGCCGACGTTCACCACGCCGTTCGCGGACCCGAGCGAACCGACCGGGTTGAACGAGCGCGCGAAGTCGAACCCGATGAGGGAGCCCGGGCCGCCGACGCCCATCGCCACCACCAGCAGGACGAGCAACCAGGTCGGCGGCTGCCCCGGCCAGAGCAGCACCGCCGTCCAGACGACGCCGAGCGCGGTCACGATCCCGAGCACCAGGTTCGACCGACGCATCGGGAACCGGGCGCAGAGCAGACCGAGGACCGGGCCGGCGACGAACCCGACGAGGACGATCACGGTCAGGAAGGTCGCGGCCTCGGTCGCCGAGTAGCCGAGCCCCCGGAGCATCGGGACCCCCCAGAGCAGGCTGAACACCGTGCCGGACGACTGCGTCACGTAGTGCGACCAGAAGCCCAGCTGCGTGCCCGGGCGTCGGAGCGCGTGCCCGAAGGTGCGGAAGGCCGCTCCCCACGAGTGCGGCAGTGGGATCGTGTCGGTCCGCACGGCCACCGGCCCGGCACGGACGAACACCACCGCCAGGACGAGCCCCACCGCGCTGGCGATCGCCGCCACGCCGAACGCCGCGTCCCAGCCGACGGAGTGCAGGAGCAGGGCGAACGGGAACGCCGAGACGATCTGGCCGATCTGCCCGAGGTTGCCCGTCCACTGCGAGATCTGCGGCAGGAGCGACCCGCTGAACCACATCGGCAGCAGGCGCATCACCGAGATGAAGGTCATCGCGTCCCCGGCGCCGACCAGCACCCGGCCCACGATGGCCGGCCCGATCGTCGGGGACAGCGCGACGACCGCCTGGCCGATCGTCAGCAGCAGTGCGCCGAGCAGCACCAGGCGCCGCGGTCCGACCCGGTCGAGCGCGATGCCCACCGGGATCTGCAGCCCCGCGTAGACCGCGATCTGCACGACCGCGAGCGTGGACAGGACGGCGGCGGAGACGGCGAAGCGGTCCTGCGCGTCGACCCCGGAGACCCCGAGGGACGACCGCTGCATGACCGCCAGGACGTAGGCCAGGACGGCGACGCCCCAGACGACGAAGGCACGGCGGGAGTTCACCGGACCAGGCTAGCGATCGGTCGGCAGTCAGCCGTCCGGACGCAGCAGCCGGCGCTCAGTCCTCGTCGGCTGCGGTGCGGCGGTCCGCCAGGAAGCGCTCGAGCTCGGCGGCGATCGAGTCGGCGGTCGGCACCTGTCCGTCCGCCCCGGTCAGCGGCGAGGCGACCGGGTTGCCCTCCATGTAGGTGTCGTGGCGCTGCTCGAGCGTCCCGACCAGGCGCTGCAGTTCCGCGTTGCCGGCGACCTGCTCGTCGACGCGCGCCAGGAACTCACGTCCTTCTTCACGCAGGGCATCGGTCGGGAAGATCAGTCCGGTGGCGGCCGAGATGCCGGAGAGCGCCGCCACGGCTGCGTCCGGGAACTCCGTGTCCGCCAGGTAGTGCGGGACGAGCAGCACCAGCCCGGTGACCTGCTGGCCGGTCTCGGACAGGCGGTGTTCGACGAGGTGCAGGACGTTCGCCGGCGCCTGGGTCTCGGGCTTCCAGACGCTCATCGACTCGACCAGGTCGGCGCGGGTGCCGGAGACCGTGACGCCGATGGCCCGGGTGTGCGGGACGGGCATCGGGATCGCCTGGACCCAGGTCGTGTCGGTCACCTGCAGGTCCTCGGCCAGGTCGAGGACGGCCTGCACGAAACGGTTCCACTGGAAGTCGGGCTCGTACCCGGAGAGGAACAGGAACGGCTGCCCGAGTTCGTCGCGCACCAGGTGCAGCGTGAGCCGGGGTGGTTCGACGGCCGTGATGTGGTCGTGCTCGAACGTGATGACCGGGCGACGGGCACGCCAGTCGAGCAGCACGTCGGGGTCGAACTCCGCGACGAGCTGCGACTCGAGCGAGCCGGTGATCGACGTCGTGATCTGCGCCACCGCCGAGCCCGCGTCCGCGAAACCCGTCAGGGCAGCGACGAGGTGCAGCCCGGCGGGCACCGTCGGGGCGGATGCGTCGAGCGTGTAGAGGTCCTCGGGGTGGTTCATCACGCCAATGCTAGGCGGGGGCACCGACGCGACCCGTGTCGGGTCGCGACGCCGACAGCGAACAGGTGACGCGCCTCCCGTCCGACAGCCCGACTGGACGCGCGTCACCCGTCCGGCGGTCCTCACCGCCTGGCAGGACGCCGTCAGTAGGCTGGACGCATGGTCCGACCGACGCTCTCCACCACCTCTTCCGCTCCCTCCTCCGTCGACGCCGACGTGCTCGTCCTGGGTGTCCGCCCCGGTGCCGACGGTGCGCCCGCCACCCTCGTGCCGTCCGCGGCCGGCCCCGTCGACGGACTGGCCGACCTCGACCTCGCCGCCGTCGGTGCCACCGGCGCGAAGGACCAGCTCGTGCGCATCCCCGGTGGCTCGGCCGTCGGCGTCGCCGCCGCGGGCATCGCGCTCGTCGGTCTCGGCAGTGCCACCGGTCCGGCCGCCGTGCGCAGCGCCGCCGGCAGTGCCGTGCGCCAGCTGCCGCACGTCACCGCCATCGCACTCGCCCTGCCCACCGAGGACGACGCCACCGTCGCCGCAGCACTCGAGGGCGCCGCGCTCGGCGCCTACTCGTTCACCCGCCACAAGGGCGCCGGGACGACCGGTCCGACCCGTGGCGACCAGCGCATCACGGTCGTCGCACCGGCTTCGGTCAGCGCCGACGCCACCGTCCGCCCGGCGATCGTCGCCGACGCGGCCGCGCTGGTCCGCGACCTCGTCAACACCGCCGCCGGGGACCTCGGGCCGTCCGACGTCGCCGACGTCGCGCACGCGCAGTCCGACGGCCTACCCCTCACCGTCGAGGTCCTCGACGAGACCGAACTCGCGGCGCAGGGCTTCGGCGGGATCGCCGGAGTCGGCCAGGGCTCGGTCCGCCCGCCGCGGCTCGTCGTCGTGCGGTACGAGCCGGCCGGTGCGACCAAGCACCTCGCGCTCGTCGGCAAGGGCATCACGTTCGACTCCGGCGGGCTCTCGCTCAAGCCGGCTGCCTCCATGCTCGGCATGAAGACCGACATGACCGGTGCCGCCACCGTCCTCGCAGCAACGGTCGCCGCCGCTCGCCTGGGCCTCGACACGAAGGTCACCGCCTGGCTCTGCCTCGCCGAGAACATGCCCTCCGGTTCCGCCATCCGTCCGGGCGACGTCCTCACCCTGAAGAACGGCAAGACCGTCGAGGTCACGAACACCGACGCCGAGGGCCGACTCGTCCTCGGCGACGGCATGGCCGCGGCGTCGCTCGAGCAGCCCGACGCGATCGTCGACATCGCCACCCTGACCGGCGCGCAGATGGTCGCCCTCGGCGACCGCACCACCGGCCTGATGGGCAGCGACGACCTCGTCGCCCGGGTCCGCACGCTCGCCGACACGGTCGCGGAGCCGATCTGGCCGATGCCGATGCCGGAGGAGCTCGACGGCCGCCTGAGCAGCGACGTCGCCGACATGGTCAACGCCACCGTCGGGCAGACCGCGGGCGGCATGCTGCTCGCCGCGAAGTTCCTGGAGCGCTTCGTCGGGCAGACCGCCGAGGGCACCACGATCCCGTGGGCGCACCTCGACATCGCCGGCCCGTCGGAGAACCGCGGCGCCGGGTACGGCTGGCTCGGCAAGGGCGCCACCGGTGTGATGGTCCGCACCCTGGTCGCACTCGCAGAAGACCTGCAGTCCGAGTAGTAGGTTGGGTTCCGGCGGGGCCGCCGCGTCCGCGCGCGCTCCCCGCCGGAACTGACGGGACGGGACCGGTACAGACGGTCCGACCGCCGGACGCCGCCGCGCGGTGTCCACCGGGACGGCGTCCATGAGACACGAAGCCGCCCCCGACACGCACGAGGGAGTTGCACCAGGTGACGGAACAGACTTACGACGTCGTGGTCCTCGGTGGCGGCAGCGGCGGCTACGCCGCAGCGCTCCGAGCCGCTGAACTCGGGATGAGCGTCGCGCTCATCGAGGGCGACAAGCTCGGAGGGACCTGCCTGCACCGCGGCTGCATCCCGACGAAGGCGCTGCTGCACTCGGCCGAGATCGCGGACGGCGCCCGCGACGCGGAGAAGTACGGCGTCATCGCCGAGTTCGCCGGCGTCGACGTGCCCAAGGTCATCGAGTACCAGCAGGGCGTCATCAACTCGAAGTACAAGGGCCTGCAGGGCCTGATCAAGGCCCGCGGCATCACCGTCGTCGAGGGCTGGGGTCGTCTGACCTCGCAGAACACCGTGCAGGTCGGCGACCAGACCGTCACCGGTCGCAACGTCGTCCTGGCCACCGGGTCCTACTCGAAGTCGCTGCCCGGACTCGAGATCGGTGGGCGCGTCATCACCTCCGAGACCGCGCTCCGCATGGACTACGTGCCGAACAAGGTCGTCATCCTCGGCGGCGGCGTCATCGGCGTCGAGTTCGCCAGCGTCTGGAAGTCCTTCGGCGCCGAGGTCACGATCGTCGAAGGCCTGCCGCACCTGATCCCGGCCGAGGACGAGTCGATGTCCAAGCAGCTCGAGCGTGCGTTCCGCAAGCGCGGCATCGAGTTCTCGCTGGGTGTCCGGTTCCAGGGCGTCGAGCAGCACGAGAACGGCGTCGTCGTGACGCTCGAGAACGGCAAGACCTACGACGGCGACGTCCTGCTGGTCGCCGTCGGTCGTGGCCCGCTCACGCAGAACGTCGGCTACGAAGAGGTCGGTGTGGCCATGGACCGCGGGTTCGTCACCACGAACGAGCGACTCGCCACCAACCTGCCGAACGTGTACGCCGTCGGCGACATCGTCCCTGGCCTGCAGCTGGCCCACCGCGGCTTCCAGCAGGGCATCTTCGTCGCCGAGGAGATCGCGGGTCTGAACCCGGTCGTCATCTCGGACACGAACATCCCGAAGGTCACGTACTCCGACCCCGAGGTCGCCTCGGTCGGTCTGTCGCAGTCGAAGGCCGAAGAGCAGTACGGCGCCGACAAGGTGGACTCGTACGAGTACAACCTGGCCGGCAACGGCAAGAGCCACATCATCGGCACGTCCGGTGCGGTCAAGGTCGTGCGCGTCGTCGACGGTCCCGTCGTCGGCATCAGCATGATCGGCGCCCGCGTCGGTGAGCTCATCGCCGAAGCCCAGCTCGCCGTGAACTGGGAAGCGCACCCGGAAGACGTCGCGCCGCTCATCCACGCACACCCGACGCAGAGCGAAGCCCTCGGCGAAGCGCTCCTGCACCTCGCGGGCAAGCCGCTCCACGCACTGTGAGCAGCACCGTCGTGCGCACCACGAACACCACAAACCAGAACCACGCCTGCGAGAAGGAGTCCACCCGATGAGCGAATCCGTCAACCTCCCGGCGCTCGGAGAGAGCGTCACCGAGGGTACGGTCACCCGATGGCTGAAGAACGTCGGTGACCGGATCGAGGTCGACGAGCCGCTGCTCGAGGTCTCCACCGACAAGGTCGACACCGAGATCCCGTCGCCGGTTGCCGGCGTCATCGAGGAGATCCTCGTCCAGGAGGACGAGACCGTCGAGGTCGGCACCGCCCTCGTGAAGATCGGTGACGGCTCCGGTGGCGGTGACTCGTCCGACCAGGGTGGGTCCGAGTCCGCCGACAGCCAGACCGAGGCCGTCGCCGAGGACAGCGAGCCCGAGGCCGCGCCGAGCACGGAGCAGGACACCGAGGCGAAGGCCCCGGAGCCCACCGAGCCCGAGCCGACCCCGGCCGGCCAGACCCAGCCCGCAGCACCCCAGGCACCGTCGGCCCCGCCGGCCGCGTCGCCGGTGCCGCAGGCAGCCCCGGTCCCGCCGCCCGCCGCCGCACCGCCGGCCGCGGTCCCCGCACCGGCCAAGGCAGCTCCGGCCGCCGCCCCCGCCGCCGCGGCTCCGTCGTCGACGCCGTCCGCTGCGGTCCCGAACCCCACCGCCAACGGTGCGGCGTCCGGCTACGTCACCCCGCTGGTGCGCAAGCTCGCCAACGAGCAGGGTGTCGACCTCGCGACCGTCACCGGCACCGGTGTCGGTGGGCGCATCCGCAAGGAGGACGTGCTCGCCGCGGCCTCCGCTGCTGCTGCCGCCCCGGCCGCATCCGGTTCGGGTTCGTCCTCGCCGGCACAGTCCGGGCCGTTCGTCGCCGAGGTCTCGCCGCTCCGCGGGACGCGCGAGAAGATGACCCGCCTGCGCAAGGTCGTCGCCGAGCGTGCCGTGCAGTCGATGACCTCGACGGCACAGCTCACCAGCGTGGTCGAGGTCGACGTGACCAAGGTCGCGCAGTTCCGCGACGCCCACAAGGCCGAGTTCCTCGAGAAGACCGGCTCGAAGCTCTCCTTCATGCCGTTCTTCGCCCTGGCGGCGTCCGAGGCGCTCAAGGCCCACCCGAAGATCAACTCGACCGTGGACGGCGACGAGATCGTCTACCCGGAGTCCGAGAACGTCTCCATCGCGGTCGACACCGAGCGCGGCCTGCTCACCCCGGTGATCAAGGACGCGGCGTCGCTCGACCTCGCCCAGTTCTCGAAGTCGATCGCGGACCTGGCGGAGCGCACGCGCAACAACCAGCTCAAGCCCGACGAGCTCGCCGGCGGCACGTTCACGCTGACCAACACCGGTTCGCGCGGCGCGCTGTTCGACACCCCGGTGGTCTTCCTGCCGCAGTCGGCGATCCTCGGCACCGGCATCGTCACGAAGCGCCCGGCGGTCGTGAAGGTCGACGGGCAGGAAGCGATCGCGATCCGGTCCTTCGTCTACCTGGCGCTCTCCTACGACCACCGCATCATCGACGGCGCCGACGCGTCCCGGTACCTGGTGGCCGTGAAGAACCGTCTCGAAGAGGGCAACTTCGCACCCAACCTCGGCTACTGATCTCCAGGAGCTGACAGGTTCGACGGCGGCCCCGTCTCCCCCGGTGGGAGGCGGGGCCGCCGTCGTCCGTGCTCCAGGCGTGACTCACCCGACACCCCACACACCGGCCACGACGACCCCGGTCACGACGACGCCCGCGGTGACCAGCCCGCGCAGCCCGATCCGGTGCGGTCCGACCGGCAGACCGGTCCGGACGAGTGCGCGCACCGCCGCGAGCAGCCGGTCGGCCACCGACTCCGGAGCCGAGGGCGGTGCGGCACCCCCATCGAGGGCGAACGTGAACGTCATCGGCGGCGGGTCCCACCGGACCGGCCGGGGCGGGGCGGTCGCACGGACCAGGCGGTCGAGCGCGAAGAGTGCTGCTCCGCCGTCTCGACGAGCCGCGGCGCATGCCTGGTCGATGGCGTCGCGGCCCGGCTCGCGCGGATCCACCCGGTCCCAGACCGCCCGGACGGCGAGCACCAGCGCCTCAGCACCCGTGACGACGCCCGGTCCGGCGTCCCCGGTGGCGCCCGGCGGGCGGTCGACCAGGACGACCGCCCCGGCGTCGTCGACCAGGACGTCGTCCAGCCCGGCGCGACCGAGCAGCAGCGCCCCGGCATCGGCGAGCAGGGCGATCTCGAGCAGCGGGAGCGTCAGCGTGACGGCGACGCCCGCGGTCGGTGCTCCGATGCGGTCGAGGGCGGCGGGGAGCGCGAGGCCGGCGGGTGCCGCTGCCCGAGCGACCAGCGCGCCGGTCTCGTCACGACCGACCTCGGCGACCCCGACCAGGTGGTCGTGCGTCATGGTGCTCCGGTCGGCGAGCCACTCGGCGAACGCGTCGGCGGGCTCCGGCACGCGCCAGCAGAGGTCGATCTGTTCCCACGGTTCCATGGCGACCATCGTGTCGGGGGCGGGGTGCGCCTCCCGGCCGGAGCGGTGCCCTGTGGAGAACTCCTGTTCGCCCACAGCCTGGCGGCGGGCGGTCCCCGATCGACGTGCCAGGCCGTATCCTTGTCGGCATGGCACGCAGCAGTTCCTCCAGCTCCCCGGCGAAGGAGCCCGGTCGTCTCAAGCAGATGTACCAGGTCTTCACCATGACCCGTCGGGCCGACCCCAGCTCCGTCTGGTGGTTCGCCCTCGCGTTCCTCGGACCGGTCGTGGTCGGCGTCCTCGCGGCGCTGCTCATCCCGGGTCAGAACTGGCTCGCGATCACGCTCTGGATCATCGCCGGCGTCCTGCTCGGTGTGCTGCTCTTCCTGATCGTGCTCGGCCGCCTCGCCGAGCGGGCCGCGTACTCGCAGATCGAGGGCCAGCCCGGAGCCGTCGGCGCCGTCCTCTCGAACTCGCTGCGTCGGCAGTGGCGCTCCAGCGAGATGCCCGTCGCCGTCCACGGTCGATCCCAGTCGGCCGTCTACCGTGCCGTCGGCACCCCGGGCGTCGTGCTGATCACCGAGGGCCCGGTCACGAACCTCAAGCGCCAGGTCGAGGAAGAGCGCCGCAAGGTCGCGCGCATCGTGCCGAACGTCCCGATCCACGTCGTCAACGTCGGAGACGGGAAGGACGAGGTCACGCTCCACAAGCTGCCGCGTGCCATGAACAAGTACAAGAAGGCGCTGAACCGCAACGAGGTCCTGGCGGTCTCGAACCGTCTCGACTCCCTCACCCACGGTCCGGCCGCTGCGATCCCGAAGGGCATCGACCCGACGCGGGTCCGCGCCGGTCGCCCGCGCTGACCTCGCTCGTCCCCGCACCTCGACGCCCCCGATCCCGTTGCGGATCGGGGGCGTCGTGCTGTGCGGGGCGCAGGCGTCCTGTGGCGCCGCTCGAGGTCGCACGATGTGTCGTCCGCCGGGCGTCGGCCCGGCAGGTCGTGCGACCTCGGCGCATCGGCCGCGGCAGATCGTGCAACCTCGGGGCGCAGCGCCGACGGGCCCTCAGCGGCGGACGAGCACCGTACCGGCGACCGCGTCGTGCAGCGGCCGCCCGTCCTTTGCGTGGATGAGCACCGGGACGACGATGCAGAGCAGGACCGTCCGGACGACCGGCCGCCACACCCCGACGTAGCCGCCACGGACCGGGACGACCCGGAGCCCGAGGCACACGTGCCCGAACGACCCGGACAGCAGTGCGATGAACACGACCTGCAGCGCCGCGAAGATGCCGAGCGTCACGAAGTTGCCCGCCGCCCCGTACGTCCCGAAGGCCAGGGAGAGCAGCGACGCCAGCGCCCAGTCGATCACGAGCGCCAGGAACCGGCGTCCGAACGACCCCATGCTGCGCGGTCCGGACTCCGGCAGACCGAGGATCTTACCCGGCCACTCGGTGCGCCCGGAACCGGCATCGGGCGAGGAGGGCAGAGTGGAGCGGGCCATGTCCCCAGCGTAGGCGCTCCCCCGGCACGTAACACGCTGGAAACAACCCAGTCACGTCCGGGAAACTCCATGTCAATAGCCTCGTCGGAGGGTGCCTCATGGTTCCCTCGACACCACCCAACCCCACAGGAGACCGACTCGTATGTTCAGCGATTCCTCCGAGGTGCTTGCCTTCATCAAGGACACGGACGTCAAGTTCCTCGACATCCGCTTCACGGACCTCCCCGGGGTCCAGCAGCACTTCAACATCCCCGCATCAACGGTCGACGAGGACTTCTTCGCCGTCGGTCAGCTCTTCGACGGCTCCTCGATCCGCGGCTTCGCGTCGATCCACGAGTCGGACATGCAGCTCATCCCCGACGTGACGACGGCGTACGTGGACCCGTTCCGTGCGGAGCGCACGCTGATCATGGTGTTCGACATCTACAACCCGCGCAACGGCGAGATCTACGGCCGTGACCCGCGCCAGGTCGCCAAGAAGGCGGAGAAGTACCTCGCCTCGACCGGCATCGCGGACACCGCGTTCTTCGCCCCCGAGGCCGAGTTCTACATCTTCGACGACGTCCGCTACTCGGTCACGCAGAACGAGTCGTTCTTCTCGGTCGACTCCGAAGAGGGCGCCTGGAACACCGGTCGCGAAGAAGAGGGCGGCAACCTCGCCAACAAGACCCCGTACAAGGGTGGCTACTTCCCGGTGTCGCCGGTCGACAAGACCGCTGACCTCCGCGACGACATCTCCCTGAAGCTGATCGACGCGGGCCTCGAGCTCGAGCGCTCGCACCACGAGGTGGGCACCGGCGGCCAGCAGGAGATCAACTACAAGTTCGACACGCTCGTCCACGCGGCGGACGACATCCTCAAGTTCAAGTACATCGTGAAGAACACGGCCGAGCAGTGGGGCAAGGTCGCGACCTTCATGCCGAAGCCGCTCTTCGGTGACAACGGCTCGGGCATGCACACCCACCAGTCGCTCTGGTCCGAGGGCAGCCCGCTGTTCTACGACGAGAACGGCTACGGCGGCCTGTCCGACCTGGCCCGCTGGTACATCGGTGGACTGCTCAAGCACGCCCCGGCGATGCTCGCCTTCACGAACCCGACGATCAACTCGTACCACCGTCTGATCCCGGGCTTCGAGGCTCCGGTCAACCTGGTCTACTCGGCCGGCAACCGCTCGGCGTCGATCCGCATCCCGATCACCGGCACGAACCCGAAGGCCAAGCGCATCGAGTTCCGTGCGCCCGACGCCTCCGGCAACCCGTACCTGGCGTTCGCCGTGCAGCTGATGGCGGGCCTCGACGGCATCCAGAACCGCATCGAGCCGCACGAGCCGGTCGACAAGGACCTCTACGAGCTCCCCCCAGAGGAGGCGAAGAACATCCCGCAGGTGCCGGCGTCGCTCGGTGCCGCGCTGGACGCGCTCGAGGCGGACCACGAGTTCCTCCTCAAGGGCAACGTCTTCACCGAGGACCTGATCCAGACCTGGATCGACTACAAGCGCGAGAAGGAGATCCTCCCGATGGCGCAGCGTCCGCACCCGTTCGAGTACGAGCTGTACTTCGGCGTCTGACGCTCCACGCACCACCTGTCTATAATACACATCTCCGAGCCCACCAGACGAACCCAAAAAAATCGGATGGCGGCGGGTGGGTGTT
>NZ_JARUXD010000077.1:0-14596 GCF_030433875.1 Curtobacterium sp. PsM8
CCCCCCCCCCCCCCCCCCCCCCCCCCCCCCCCCCCCCCCCCCCCCCCCGCCCCGCCCCCCCCCCCCCCGCGGGGCCCCCCCCCCCCCGTCCGTCCGGGGCCGGCTCCAGGAATGGGCTCCAGGGCTCGGCCAGGTGCCCATCGCGGGTGCTTGATAGGCTCGGTCCGCTCTGCGGGGCGGCCCCACGGGTCGCCTCGTGCCCGCCGGACCCCGAGGATCACATGCAGCACGACGGACAGGCCCTGCCAGGTGTCTCCTACGTCATGCCCGTCCTCAACGAGGTGACCGAGGTCCGCGCCGCGGTGGGCAGTCTGCTCGAGCAGGACTACGCCGGGCCGTTCGAGGTCATCCTGGCCCTCGGCCCGTCGATCGACGGCACGAACGAACTCGTCGCCGAGATGAGCGCGGCCGACCCACGCATCCGTGCGGTCGACAACCCGGTCGGCTCGACGCCCGCCGGTCTCAACGTCGCGATCCGGGCCTCCGAGCACCCGATCGTCGTCCGTGTCGACGCACACAGCGTCCTGCCGCCCGACTACACGCGCATCGCCGTCCGGACCCTGCAGGAGTCGGGCGCCGACAACGTCGGTGGCATCATGCGCGCCGAGGGTCGGACGCCGTTCGAGCAGGCCGTGGCCCTGGCCTACGGCAGCCGCGTCGGCCTGGGCGGGACCCCGCACCACGTCGGTGGGCAGGCGGGCCCGGCCGAGACCGCGTACCTCGGGGTGTTCCGACGCGAGCGCCTGTTCGCCGTCGGGCTCTTCGACGAGGGCATCAAGCGCGGCCAGGACTGGGAGCTCAACCGACGCCTCCGCACCACGGGCGGCACGGTCTGGTTCACGCCGGAGCTCGTCGTCACCTACCGGCCGCGGCCGAGCCTGAAGCGTCTGGTCCGGCAGTTCGTCGCCACCGGCCTCTGGCGCGGTGAGCTGGCACGCCGGTTCCCGGCCGGCAACGGCCTGCGCTACTTCGTCCCACCGCTGATGGTCCTCGCCGTCGCCCTCGGGCTCGTCGCCGGACTCGTCGGTGTCGTCGGGGCGGTCCTCGGTTCGCCGCTCGCGTGGGCGATGACCGGGTTCGCGGTGCCGGCGGTCTACCTGCTCTTCGTCGTCGTCGGTGCCCTCGCGGTGTCGCGGCGATCGGTGCCGGCGACGCGGGCGTGGCTGCTCGTCGTCCTGCCGTGCATCCACGTCGGCTGGGGTGTCGGCTTCATCATCGGGTTCCTGACACGGACCTCCGATCTGACCACGCACACGGGACGGTGACCGACATGGCCGATGACGACCTCGGGAACGGCGGCGGACCGGACCCCCGGGACGGCCGCGGGTTCACCCGACCGACCTCGATCGCCGAACTGCGGGCGGTGGCCCAGCCGGACGAGGTCCGAGCGCGCGCCAACGCCGAGCACTGGACGGCCTCGCTCTACCTGCGCGACGTCTCGCCGTACCTGACGTCGCTGCTGCTGCGCACCCGGGTCAGCGCGAACCAGGTCACCGGCCTGATGATCCTGGTCGGCTGGTCCACCGCGGCCGCCCTCCTGATCCCGGGCATCTGGGGCGCCCTGCTCGCGCTCGTGCTCGGGCAGCTGCAGATGCTCGTCGACTGCTCCGACGGCGAGGTCGCCCGGTGGCGCGGCACCCGCTCGCCGGCCGGCATCTTCCTCGACAAGGTCGGGCACTACACGACCGAGGGACTCATCCCGATCGCGCTCGGCGTCCGGGCGGCGACCTGGCCGATCCACGGAGCCGACTGGATGTGGACGACGATCGGCTGCGCCCTCGGCCTTGTGATCGTGCTCAACAAGGCGCTCAACGACATGGTGCACGTCGCCCGTGCCCACGGCGGCATGGCGAAGCTCGCCGACCGGCGCGACGGGGTCACTGCCCCGTCCGGTGCGCGGCTCGCGACGCTCCGACGCGTCGCCCGCTTCCTGCCCTTCCACCGGCTGTACCACTCGGTCGAACTGACGATCATCACGTTCGTCGTCGCCCTGCTCGCGCTCGTCATCGGCCACCCGCTGGCGGACCGGGTCCTGGTCGGGGCACTCCTGCCGCTCGCCGTGCTGGCGACGGTCGGGCACTTCCTGGCGATCATGTCGTCGAAGCGGGTCCGCGCGTGACGCCCGGCACACGCCGTCGTGGCGCGGTCCCGCACCGGGAGCGTCCCCGCGTCGCCGTCGTCAGCCTGTCGCAGGGCACCCGACCCGACGACCTGCGCCGTGGCCTCGAGAGCGTGCTCGCCCAGCAGGGCGTCGACCTCGACGTGGTCTGCGTCGGCAACGGGTGGCAGCCGATCGGCCTGCCCGACGGCGTCCGGGCGCTCGCGCTGCCGGAGAACCTCGGCATCCCCGCCGGCCGGAACGCCGGCGCCGCCGAGGTCGACGGCGACTACGTCTTCTTCCTCGACGACGACGCCTCGGTGCCGTCGCCGACGTTCCTCCGCGACGCGATCGCCCTGTTCGAGCACGACCCGTCGCTCGGCCTCGTGCAGCCCCGGGTGGTCGACCCCTCCGGTTCGGCCAACCCCCGCCGCTGGGTGCCCCGGATCCGCAAGGGCGACCCGCAGCAGAGCTCACCGGTGTTCTCCGTGTGGGAGGGCGCCGTCGTCCTGCCGATGGACGTCTGGCGCGCGGTCGGCGGCTGGGGAGCCGAGTACTTCTACGCCCACGAGGGCATCGAGCTCGCCTGGCGGGTCTGGGACGCCGGACGTCGGACCTGGTACGCGGGGGAGCTCGTCGCGAACCACCCGGCGATCGACCCGGCACGCCACCGCGAGTACGTCCGCCTGAACGCCCGGAACCGGGTGTGGCTCGCGCGGCGCAACCTGCCCGCCGTCCTCCGGCCGCTCTACGTCGGCAGCTGGGCCACGATCCAGGTGCTGCGCTGGTGGCGGTCGCCGCGGCGGCTCGCGACCTGGTTCGGCGGCATCGCCGAGGGGTGGCGCACCGACTGCGGTCCCGTCCGCGTGATGGGATGGCTCACGATCGGTCGGATGACACTGGCGGGCCGCCCACCCGTCGTCTGAGAGTGTCGAGACGGACGGGAGGCGCGCCTCCCGTCCGCGGCGCACGTCCCGTCCGCACCGCACGACCTGTCCGAACCACTGCCCAGGAGCACAGCATGGCCCTCGTCAAGGACGCCCGAACCGCGATCCGGCTCGCCGGCCGGCTGTGGCGGTCACGCCAGACGCGGTCGCAGCTGGCCCGCCGACTGCCGTCGGTCCCGACGCCCGCGCCGGGCACGATCGAGATCGCGGTCTACTTCGCCGACGGCCCCGTGAACATGTACCAGATCCGCCAGTGGTACGCCCCGCTCGCCGCCCTGGCCGAGCACCGCGGGGTGGCGATCCTGTCCCGCAGCCCCGGCGCGATGCTGGCGCTGGCGGACGAGTCGCCCGTCCCCGTCGTCTACGCCCGCCAGGTCGTCGACCTCGAGCGCTTCGTCACCGAGCAGGCGCCGAAGGTGGTGCTGTACGTCAACCAGAACGCCCGCAACTTCCAGATGATGCGGTACGGGCGGATGTGGCACGTCTTCGTCAACCACGGCGAGAGCGACAAGATGTACATGACGACGAACCAGTTCAAGGCCTACGACACCGCGCTGATCGCCGGGGACGCCGCCCGGGACCGGCTCGCCGAAGCGCTCTGGGACTACGACCTGGACGGCCGGACCATCGCGATCGGCCGACCGCAGGCGGACCACTTCGCCGGGGAGCCGCCGTACCCGGCCGACGGACGCACCGTCGTGCTGTACGCGCCGACCTGGGAGGGCGACCGTGCCGCGGCCGCCTACGGGTCGATCGCCAGCCACGGCACGACCATCGCCGAGCAGGTCCTGGCGTCGCCGCGACACCGGCTGGTCTACCGGCCACACCCCCGCAGCGGGGTGCTCGACCCCGCCTACAAGGCGGCACGCCAGCGGATCGTCGCCGCGATCGAGGCCGCGAACGCCGCCGACCCGTCGGCGCACCACGTGTACGACGACGGGCCGACGCTGGGCTGGCAGCTCGCCGGGGCGGACGTCGCGATCACCGACATCAGCGCGATGATCTACGACCGTCTGGCCGTCGGCAAGCCGCTCATCGTCACCCGTCCGGTGTCACCCGAGGCGGACGTCGACGAGCGCGGCTACCTGGGGGACGCCAACTGGCTGCGGGCGGCGGACGCCGGCGACGTCGTGGCCCGGGTGGACCGGGCCGTGACGGACGCCGACGAACTGGCCCGACTGCGGCACTGGGTGCAGCGGTACTTCGGGGACACCACGCCGGGTGTCGCCACGGCTCGGTTCCACGACGCGATCGACCGGTTGGTCGCCCGCTGGCACGAGGTCGCCCGCGAACGCTCGGCCGACTGACCGTCGGTCCGCGCAGCCCGTCAAGGGGCGAGCCCGGGGCCGGCCAGCGACATCCGCCACAGGAACTCCCCGCGGTCCGGCCGACGCCACCGGACGATGACGACGCCGGTCTCGTCGGCGCCGGCGCCGAACACGGCCAGGGACAGCCCGCGCCCCGGCTCGAGCCGGCGGACGACGAGCGGCGGGGAGTAGCCCGTGCCGAGATGGGTGAGGGAGATCCCGTCGAGGGTCTCGGTGCTGGTGTTGACCAGCTCGTAACGGCGGGGCGCCGCTGATCGGTCGATGGTGAACGGTACCGGGTAGGCGGTGATGGGGTCGCGCATGGGGAGCACGTTAGGGGTGGGGTCCGACGTCGGGGCCCCCGGGGAGCCGTCGGGGGACCGGGGCTGTGGAGCGTGGCCCGGGGGTGCTCGGTTGTGGAGGAGTGGACGTCAGACGCCGTGGTCGGCGTTGTACCGCTCCAGGGCCTCGTCGATCGGCCCGTCGAACAGCAGTCGTCCACCGTCGAGGTACAGCCCGCGGTCGCAGAACCGGCGCAGGTCCTTGTCGCTGTGCGAGACGAAGAACAGCGTCCGACCACCCGCCAGCAGCTCGTCGATCCGCCTGTAGCACTTCTCACGGAACTTCTTGTCGCCGACGGCCAGGACCTCGTCGACGAGGATCACCGGCTCGTCCAGGCGGGAGATCACCGCGAAGGCGATCCGGACCTTCATGCCGCTCGACAGGTGCTTGTACGGGGTGTCGACGAAGTCCGCGATCTCGGCGAACGCGATGATCTCGTCGAAGGCCGCGCGGATCTCCGCTCGGGACATGCCGTGCAGCCCGGCGGTCAGGAAGACGTTGTCGCGCACGGTCAGGTCGCCGACGAAGCCACCGGTGATCTCGATCAGGGGAGCGACGCCGGCGCCCACGTGGACCCGGCCCTCGTCGGGCAGCATCACCTGGGCGACGAGCTTGAGCAGCGTCGACTTGCCCTGGCCGTTCCGGCCCACGACACCGATCGCCTCGCCCGGACGGACGTCGAACGACACGTTCCGGAGTGCCCAGAACTCGTCCGCCTTCCGACGACGCTGACCCCGACCGAAGAGGTCCTTGAAGCTCCGGCTGGCGCGGCGGTTCCGCTTGAACCGGATGCCGGCGTCGGTCACGGAGATGACCGGTGCGGTGGTGCTCGCGGTCGTCACGGGTGCGGTCGAGGCCATCACAGCTCCTTGAGGACGCGGTGCTCGCTGCGGCGGAACACGACGACACCGACGACCAGGACGATGCCCGTGACGACGACCGACGCGAGCACTTCCTTCCAGTCCAGCTGGCTCGGGAAGAACGCCGAGCGGTAGATGCCGAAGATCCCGCTCAGCGGGTTGATCGCGGCGATGTCGTGCAACGCCTTCGGCAGCGCCTGCGTGCCGTAGATGATCGGCGATGCGTAGAACAGGAAGCGCAGGACCAGCTTCACCGCGCGTTCGAGGTCGCGGAAGAACACCACGAGCGGTGCGACGATGAGCCCGAGGCCGTAGACGAGCGTGGCCTGCAGGACGATGGCGAGCGGCCAGAGCACGACCTGCCAGTGCAGGTGCGCCCCGGTGGCGATGACGAACACCGCGAGCACCGGGATGCTCAGCAGGAACTCGATGGCCTTGGACGCGTCGATGCGGGCGACCCAGATGCTGCGCGGGATCGTCGTCGACCGGATCAGCTTGGCTTCCTTGATGAAGGCCCGGGTCGAGTCCGAGACACCGCCGGTGAACCACATCCAGGGCAGCAGCGCCGTCAGCAGGAAGACGATGTACGGCTCTTCGCCCACCTTGCCGCGGTGGAAGACCTGTGTGAAGACGAACCAGTAGATCGCCGACATGACCAGCGGGTCGAGGATCGACCAGAAGTACCCGAGTGCCGAGGTCGAGTACCGCACGCGCAGGTCGCGGACCGTCAGCAGCCAGAGCGCCTGGCGGTACCGTCGCGCGGAGCCACGGGCTGCCGGCGGTGCCGAGGCGAGGCCTGCAGCCGCAGACGGTGGCGTGGTCGTCGGCTGCGTGCGCTCAGGCTGCGCGGTCGGGTGCGCGTCAGTCATGGGTTCCCTCCGGCCGGGACCGCACCGAGGGGCGGCCACCCGGGCCGGTGGTCCGGATCAGGGGATCCTGACCCGTTCAGGCGAACAGGTCGTTCGCGCGCTGCAGGTCCTCGGCGAAGTCGATCTCGACCGCGTACAGGTCGGAGATGTCGATCGGCGTCCAGCGTAGTCCGTCCTCGGCGATGGCAGCCTCGATGCCGCCCTCGAAGTACTCCTGGTCGTCGACCCGGCCGAGCTGGCGGATCAGCGCCTGCTTGTCGGCTGCGGAGACGTGGTTGATGCCCACGGCCTCGCCCAGACCCCCGACGACCTTCTTCGAGAGCTTCGCGATGAAGCCCTCGGCGTCGACGGTGTACTTGACCTCTTCGTCGGAGACCTTCTCGGTGTTCACGCTGACGAACGACCGACCCTCGTCGATCATGTCGGCGGCGCGGACGAGGGCCATCGGGTCGAAGACCACGTCGCCGTTCATCCAGAGGACACCGCTCTTGCCGGTCGCCTTGAGCGCACGGAGCAGGCTCTTCGAGGTGTTCGTGGAGTCGTAGGACTCGTTGTAGACGAAGTTCGCCTCGGGGAACGCCTCGACGATGTACTCCGACTTGTAGCCGACGACGATCGTGACCCGCGCGCTGGACCCGAAGGCGGCGCGGATGTTGTCGAACTGCTGCTGCATGATGGTGCGGCCGTCGCTGAGCTCGGTGAGCGGCTTCGGCAGGCTGCGCCCGAGGCGGCTGCCCATCCCCGCTGCGAGGATGACGATCTGCGTGGTCATGCTGGTCCCTTCCGGTGTCCGCCGCGTCCCGTCCGCCCGGGAGGGTGGAGGTCCGCACTGGAGGACACGTCGAGCGTGTCCTGACGGACACTTCGATACGGCTCCCTGGATACTGCACGCACCGCGTTCGAGTTGGCCGGGAGTCGCGTGATCCGGAGCGACGAACGCCCCGGTCAGCAACCGCTCCGGGAGCGCTGCGGGCAGGTTTCCGAGTGGTGAACACTCCGTCGTGTCCCGGTGAATGATACGGAACCAGGCGGTGTCGGGGTACGGGTCGGACGGCATCGTGTTCAATTCGTGACCCGGTCCGACACGGCTCAGCGAGCGGTCGGAACCGTTGGTACGGTTGGCCTCGTGTCGGCAGGAACAACGGGAAACGACGACGTCTACAGCACGTCGGACGCAGCGTGGACCGTCGACGCGGACGACGACGGCACGACCGTCGCCCAGGGGACGGGCGACGACGACCACGACGACACGGGGGACACGGGTGCGTACGGCGCGCCCGCGGGTGACGACATGACGGACGACAGGACCGGGTCGGAGACCGAGGCAGGGGTGGACGCCCGGCCAGCCGGGTCACCGACGCAGGTGACCGCAGCGACGCAGGCCGGAGCCACGCAGGCCGGGACGGTCAAGCCCCCACGCACGGGGAAGAAGCGGGACAAGCGTTCCGGGCGGGCGACCCGGCCGCAGGGCGCGGCGTCGCGTCCGGGTGACGGCCGCGACGACGCGGACGGCCAGGAGGCCCGGAGCGGCTCCGGCACGCCGGCCCCGTCCACGACGAAGCGGCCCACCGGTCGCCCCAACGTGCCGCAGCAGCCCGTCGTGCTCCGTGCCGACGGCCTGGTCAAGCGGTACGGCCAGACCCTGGCGGTGGACGACGTCGACCTGGAGATCCGGAAGGGCTCGATCTTCGGCGTCGTCGGGCCGAACGGCGCCGGCAAGACGACGACGCTCTCGGTCCTCACTGGCCTCCTGCGTCCGGACGCCGGCACCGTCACCGTGCTCGACCACGACGTCTGGGCCGACCCGACCGCCGCGAAGCGGGCGATGGGGGTGCTGCCGGACCGGCTCCGTCTGTTCGACCGGTTGACCGGCGCGCAGATGCTCTTCTACTCGGCCACGCTCCGCGGCCTGGACGGCAAGACCGCCCGGAGCCGCAGCGCTGACCTGGCCGAGGCGTTAGGCCTCGGCGACGCGCTCGGACGTCCGGTCGCCGACTACTCGATGGGCATGGCTAAGAAGATCGCCCTGGCCGCCACCCTCATCCACTCGCCGCGCGTGCTCGTGCTCGATGAACCGTTCGAGTCCGTCGACCCGGTCAGCGCGACGACCATCACCGACATCCTGCGGCGCTACACCGCGGGTGGCGGCACCGTCGTGCTCTCCAGCCACTCGATGGAGCTCGTCCAGCGCACGTGCGACTCGGTGGCGATCATCGTCGGCGGCAAGGTCCTGGCCGCCGGCACCATGGCGCAGGTCCGCGGCCGTCGCTCCCTCGAGGACAAGTTCGTCGAACTCGCCGGCGGACGCCCCGTCGCAGAGAGCATGGAATGGTTGCACAGCTTTTCCGGCTGAGGGCCGACCTGCTCGCGGGCGAGGTCCGTGGTGGTGCGCGCCGCTCGGTCGCCGTGGTCCTCGGCAGCCTCGTCGCCCTGGTCGCCGTCCTCTGGGCAGCCTCCGTCCTCGGCGGGCTCCGGACCGCCGACCCCCTCGTGGCCCGCAGCGTCGTGGTCCTGGTCGGCACGGCGGTGGCCCTCGGCTGCACACTGATCCCGTTCGCCCTCGGTGTCGCCGACCAGCTCGACCCCCGGCGCTTCACCGCGTTCGGCATCGGGCAGCGTGACCTGGCGGTCGGCCTCGGCCTCGCCGGCCTGCTCGGCATCCCGGTCGTCGCGGTCGCCCTGCTCGCCGTCGCGCAGGTCGTCACCTGGAGCCGCGGTGCCGGTCCGGCCCTGATGGCCGTCGTCGCCGCGGTGCTGGTGCTCGCCACCGCCGCCCTGCTCATCCGGGTCGGCAGCACGCTCGGAGCGCTGGCGTTCGCGGGGCACCGACCCCGAGAGGCCACCTGGCCGGTGGTCCTGGTCGGCATCGCGCTGGTGGTGCCGTCCGTCGCGCTCCTGCTCCGACCCGACTGGCTCGACCTCGCCGCACCTGGGCTCCAGCGGCTCACCGACGTCGCCGGCTGGACACCCTGGGGTGCCGCGTGGGCGGTGCCCGCGGACGCCGCGGCCGGTCACGTCGGCACGGCCGTCGCCCGGCTGCTCGTGGCGCTCGTCGTCGTCGGCCTGCTCGGTCTCGCCTGGTGGGCACTGGTCGGTCGGGTGCTCGTCGCCGTGCCGCGCCCGGAGCGCGTGCACCGGAACCGCACGCTCGGCTGGTTCGACCGGCTCGGCGCGACCCCGTTCGGTGCCGTCGCGGCCCGGGCGCTGACCTACTGGACCCGCGACCCCCGGTACCGTAGCTCGTACCTGATCCTGGTGTTCGTGCCGCTCGTGGTGCTGCCGCTCGGCATCGCCGGGGTGCCGTGGGCGTGGACGGCCCTGGTGCCGCTGCCGCTGATGGCCCTGATCGCCGGGTTCCTGCCGCACAACGACGTCTCGTACGACAACACGGCCGTCTGGCTGCACGTCGCCTCGGGTGCTCCGGGCTGGACCGACCGACTCGGTCGCCTGGTGCCGCTCATCGTCGTCGGCGTCCCGCTGTTCGTCGCCGGAGCCGCCGTGTCGGCCGCGCTGTACGGCGACATGGAGGCGTTCCCGCTGCTCGTCGCGGTCTCCGCCAGCGGTCTGCTCGGCGGGCTCGGCCTGTCGAGCATCGTCTCGGTCGCCCTGCCGTACCCGACCGTCCGACCGGGCGACCACCCGTTCCACCAACCGCAGGCCGCGGGCGCGACGGCGACGTTCGCACAGACCCTGATGGTCGTCGGGACGGTGCTCTGCATGGTGCCCGCCGGGTGGTTCGCGGTGCGCGCGCTCATCGGGGTGGAGCACCCGTCGACGGCGCTCGTCCTCGGCGTCGGGATCGGTTTCGGCGTCGTGGTCCTGGTGATCGGTGTGGCCGTCGGCGGTGCGGTGTTCGACCGACGTGGGCCGGACCTCCTGGCCGCCGCACAGCGGAACTGACGCCCGGGCCGCGTGCGCCCACAGCGTGACCGATCCGCCGACGGACCGGGTCCTGACGACGTACCCTGGTGACATGAGCACGACGGAACCCGGCGGTGGCGGCCTCGACGTGATGGACCGCGAACTCGAGAAGCTCCTGGAAGAGGAGGCGATCGAGCCCGGCGACCACGAGCGCTTCTCGCACTACGTCAAGAAGGACAAGATCCTCGAGTCCGCCCTGACCGGCAAGGCCGTCAAGGCGCTCTGCGGCAAGAAGTGGATCCCCGGGCGCGACCCCGAGAAGTTCCCGGTCTGCCCGGACTGCAAGGCCATCTACGAGAAGATGAAGTCCGAGTGACCCCCGCCGACGCTGCTCACACGAGCAGCGTCGGGATGGCCGGGTCGCCGCGGCCGATGCGCTCGGCGTCCGCCGGCAGCTCCGCCTTGGCCCGCTTGTGGTGCGCCCGGGCGGCTTCGACACCGGCGGGACCGAGGAACGCCGGATCGACCTCCCCGTGCGTGACCACCGGCACGAGCAGGTCCCGCTCGTCCGGGCCGACCGAACCCGAGGTCAGCACGACCTCGGCGGTGGCGATGCCGTTCCGGAGGCGCCGACCCGCTTCCTTCCGACCGCCGACGGAGGCCTTCTCGGCGGACTTCTTCGCCACCGGCACCCACTCGCCCGCGGGGGAGTGGTGCGCGACGAGCTTGAAGACCATTCCGGCGGCGGGGTGGCCCGAGCCGGACACGACCGAGGTGCCGACGCCGTAGGAGTCCACCGGGGCGGCACGGAGAGCGGCGATCGTGTACTCGTCGAGGTCGTTCGTCACGGTGATCTTCGTCGCCGTCGCGCCGAGCCGGTCGAGCTGGGCACGGACCGACGCCACGACGGAGGGCAGGTCGCCGCTGTCGATCCGCACCGCGCCGAGCTTCCCCTCGGTCAGGCGGACGGCCGTCTCGACTGCGGCCTCGATGTCGTACGTGTCCACGAGCAGGGTGGTGCCGCTGCCGAGGGCGTCGAGCTGGGACCGGAACGCGGCTTCCTCCGAGTCGTGCAGCAGCGTGAAGGCGTGCGCCGCGGTGCCCATCGTCGGGATGCCCCAGGTGCGGCCCGCCTCGAGGTTGCTCGTGGCACCGAAGCCCGCGATGTACGCGGCCCGGGCGGCGGCGACGGCGTTCCACTCACCGGTGCGGCGGGACCCCATCTCGGCGAGCGGACGACGGTCGGCCGCGGACACCATGCGTGCCGCGGCGGAGGCGATCGCCGAGTCGGCGTTGAACACGCTGAGCGCCAGGGTCTCGAGCATCACGGCCTCGGCGAAGGTGCCCTCGATCTGCAGCACGGGGGAGTTCGGGAAGAACACCTCGCCTTCGCGGTAGGCGCGGACGTCCCCGGTGAACCGGTAGTCCGCCAGCCAGCGCGCCGTGCCCTCGTCGATGACGCGCCGGTCGCGCAGGAAGCCGATCTCCGCGTCCCCGAACCGGAACTCGGTCAGCTGCGTGAGGAAGCGTCCGAGGCCCGCCGCGACGCCGTAGCGGCGCCCGTCGGGCAGTCGGCGGGCGAACACCTCGAAGACGCAGCGGCGGTCGGCGGTGCCGTCCTTCAGCGCGGCGTCGACCATGGTGAGTTCGTACTGGTCGGTCAGGAGTGCGGTGGTCACGTCTCCGACCCTAACCAGGACCGGCCGCACCGGACCGGATCGTGTCCCGGAACGGTGGACAACGGCGGTGCCGGGGCGATCTGTGGACGGGAGGCCCCGCCACGTCCCGCGGGCGGCGCGCGTCGGTACGCTGGTCACCGTGACGGATGCACCGATCGGAGTCTTCGACAGCGGCGTCGGCGGGCTCACGGTGGCCCGCGCGATCATCGACCAGCTGCCGCGCGAGAGCATCCGCTACGTCGGGGACACCCGCCACTCGCCGTACGGACCGAAGCCGATCGCCGACGTCCGGCGGTACGCGCTCGAGGTCATGGACGACCTGGTCGACCAGGGCGTCAAGGCCCTCGTGATCGCCTGCAACACCGCGAGCTCGGCCGTCCTCCGCGACGCCCGGGAACGCTACGAGCAGGCGTACGGCATCCCCGTCGTCGAGGTCATCCAGCCCGCTGCCCGCGCCGCCGTCAAGCAGACCCGCACCGGCCGGATCGGGGTCATCGGCACGATCGGCACCATCGCGAGCCGCGCGTACGAGGACGCCTTCGCCGTCGCGGCCGACGTCACCCTGACCACCGCCGCGTGCCCCCGCTTCGTCGAGTTCGTCGAGGCCGGTGACACCTCGTCCGCCCAGCTGCGCGAGGTCGCCGCCGGGTACCTCGCACCGGTGCGGGACGCCGGCGTCGACACCCTCGTCCTCGGGTGCACGCACTACCCGCTGATGTCCGCCGCGATCCAGTACGTGATGGGGCCCGACGTCACGCTGGTGTCGAGCGCCGAGGAGACCGCGAACGACGTCTACCGCCGGCTCGTCGAACACGGCCTCGAGCGCACCGGCACCGAACCGCCGAGCTACGCGTTCGAGGCCACCGGCGCCGACGAGGCCGGCTTCGTCCGCCTCGCCCGCCGGTTCCTCGGGCCCGAGGTCGCCTCCGTCGGGCACCTCGAGACCGGCTCCATCACGCTGCCTCGTGGGCGCGACGTGTCGGTGACCAGCAGCACGACCTGACCAGCCGCACGACCTGACCAGCCGCACGACCTGACCCGCCGCACGACCTGACCTGCCCCGACCACCCGCACCGTGCCTCCAGGCCGGACCGAGAGGAACCCATGAACGCCACCGACGGCACCGTCCGCATCGACGGCCGGACCACCACCGACCACCGACCCGTCACCATCGAACGCGGCTGGAGCACCCAGGCCGAGGGCAGCGCGCTCATCTCGTTCGGCAACACGAAGGTGCTCTGCACCGCCTCGTTCACCAACGGCGTCCCGCGCTGGATGGCCGGCAAGGGGACCGGCTGGGTCACCGCCGAGTACTCGATGCTGCCGCGGTCCACCAACGAGCGGATGCAGCGCGAGTCGATCAAGGGCAAGGTCGGCGGGCGCACGCACGAGATCTCCCGACTGATCGGGCGGTCGCTGCGCGCCGTCGTCGACATGAAGGGCCTGGGCGAGAACACCCTCGTGCTCGACTGCGACGTGCTGCAGGCCGACGGCGGCACTCGCACCGCCTCGATCACCGGCGCCTACGTGGCGATGGCCGACGCGATCGAGTGGGGCCGCGAGCGCGGGTTCATCGGCAAGAAGGCGACACCGCTCACCGACAGCGTGCAGGCGATCTCGGTCGGGATCGTCGGCGGCGTGCCGATGCTCGACCTGGCCTACGAGGAGGACAGCCGCGCCGACACCGACATGAACATCGTCACCACCGGGTCCGGCAAGTTCATCGAGGTCCAAGGCACGGCGGAGCACGCACCGTTCGACCGCGACGAGCTGGACGCCCTGCTCGACCTCGGGCTGGCCGGCAACGCCTCGCTCGCGGCCGTGCAGCGCTCGGCGCTGGGACTCGCATGACCGACACCGCCCGCACGGTCGTCCTGGCGACGCACAACCAGGGCAAGGTCGTCGAGCTGCGCGACATCCTCGGTGACGCCCTGGGTGGGGTCGAGCTCGTGGCCTACGACGGGCCCGAGCCGGTCGAGGACGGCGACACCTACGCCGCGAACGCGCTCATCAAGGCGCGGGCCGCGGTCGCCCACACGGGGCTGCCGGCCCTGGCGGACGACTCCGGGATCGCGGTCGACGCCCTCGACGGGGCACCCGGCATCCACTCGGCCCGGTACGCCGGCACCCGGGTGGACGCGGACAACATCGCGCTGCTGCTGCAGAACCTGGACGGTGTCGTCGAGCGGACCGCGGCGTTCGTCTGCGCGGCCGCGTTCGTCACGCCCTCCGGGGTCGAGCACGTGTTCGAGGCGGTCTGGAACGGCGAGGTCCGGACCGAGCCGATCGGGGACGGCGGGCACGGCTACGACCCGGTGTTCCAGCCGGACGACGCCGACCGCTCGGCGGCGCAGCTGACCCGCGCGGAGAAGAACGCGCTGAGCCACCGGTCGAAGGCGTTCCGGGGCATCGCGCCGATCGTCCGCGAGTGGTTCGCGGGCGAGGCGCCGCAGGCCTGAGGCCAGCGCGCGGCGGCGCGGCCGCCCTCCCGCGCTGCGGGCCGGCCGCGGTGCCGATCGGCGTCGCACAACAGGAACCGGCTCGAACCACGGCATGCCGTGGGTCTGTCTGGTTTTAACATCAGTCGCGGCCGGCGAACAGGTAGATGGGGATGTGTCGGTGGGGGGCGTGTA
>NZ_JARUXD010000078.1:0-14338 GCF_030433875.1 Curtobacterium sp. PsM8
CCCGCCCCCCCCACCGCCCCCACCCCCCCCGGCCGACCCCCCCCCCCCCCCCCCCCCCCCCCCCCCCCCCGGGGGGGGGGGGGTGGGGGGTGTCGAGCGGGGTCAGCCGGTGGCGACCGAGGCAGTCACCGTGAACTTCGCGGTGCGCACGACCTGTCGGGTCGGGCCGACCAGACGTTCGAGGACCGGACGGTACCGCAGGTGCGAGTTCCAGACGCACCACAGTTCGCCGCCGGCCTGGAGGATCGTGGCCGCGTTCCGGAACATCGCCTCGGCCGCGTCGGTGCTCACCGTGGTGCCCTCGTGGAAGGGTGGGTTGCACAGCACGAGCTGGGCGCTGCCGGCGTCGATCTCGTCCCCGGCGTCGCTGCGGAGGACCCGGACCCGGTCGGCGACGCCGTTCGCCTCGGCGGTCGCGGTGGTCGAGGCGACCGCGGTCGAGGTGACGTCCGTCGCGATGACCCGGACGGCCGGCCGGCGACGGGCGAGCTCGACCGCGATGACGCCGTTGCCGCTGCCGAGGTCCACGGCGGTCCGGGCCGTGGGTACCGCGTCGTCCATCGCCTCGAGCAGCACCCGCGTCCCGAGGTCGAGCGAGGCGCCGGCGAACACCCCGCCGTGCGCGACGATGGTCATGCCGAGTTCGTCGAGGTGCACGCGCCGGGGCCACGGAGCGGTGACGGCAGCGCGGGCGGCGGCTGCGGCGAGGGGGTCCTGCGCGACGAGTAGTCGGCTCTTACCCCGACCGCGTGAGGCCGTGACGTCACCGAAGTACCGGCGGAGGACGTCGTTCTGGGACAGCGTCATGTGCTTGTTCACGCCACCGCAGAGCAGCACCACGTCGGGGGCGGCCCAGCGTGCGACGGCCCGCGCGATCTCGTCGAGCCGGTCGTTCGACTTCGGCAGGCGGAGCAGGACGAGCCGGACGTTCCGGAAGGCGTCCTCGAGGCTCCGGGGATGGGTGAACCCACGGCGTCCGAACGTACCGGCGGCAGCACCGAGGGCCCGTTCGCTCGTCAGGGAGTCCTGCACGACGCGGATGCCGTCGGCTCCGTGCAGGGACAGCAGCCCGAGCGTCAGCACCCCGTACCGGTCGTCGACGACGGCGACCTCGCCGGGCTGCCGGAGTGCGTCGCCGTGCACGTGCGGCGCCTCGTCGAGCAGGAACCGGTCCGTGCCGTCGATGGTCATCAGGTCCGGCCCGCGGTCGGCGGGGGAACGGCGGAAGTGGTCCGCGAAGTCGAATGACGGCACGGTCCGAGGGTAATCGGGCCGGGCTGGCAGCCGGACCACACCATGGACGCGGTGGTATGTCACACGCGACACAGACCGGTCTGCACCCTACGCTCGGTGTTCCCGGACCGTCCGGGCCTGGCCGAGCAGCGAGGGTGCCGATGTTCCCACCGCGACACGACACCAGGCCGCTGCTGCGCGACCTCGCCCGTGAGCGTCTCCGTGCCGAGATCATGAGCGGGGCGGTCGTCCCCGGGCAGCGCCTCGACGACCAGGAGCTCGCCGCGCGCCTCGGGTGCTCGCGGACGCCGGTGCGCGAGGCCTTGGCCGACCTGGCGCACCTCGGGCTCGTCGAACTCCGGCCGAACCGGTACACCCGGGTGGCGGTCCCCGCGCAGGAGGACGTCGTCCCGGCGCTCCAGGCCCTCGGGCTGCTCTTCGGCGGGGTCGTCCGGATCACGGTGCCGCGACTGGGTGACCGGAGTCGCAGCGCGGTCTTCCGGCGGCTCGGTGTGCTGCTCGACTGTCTCGAGGCGCCGTCCTGGCAGCCGGCTGCGGACGCCGCGTCGCCGATCTACCGCACGTTCATCAACGAGTGCCGGAACCCGATGGTGACGGCGGCGCTCCGCGGCTCCCTCGACGGGCTGGTGTTCCGGCTCCGGCACCGTGACCTGCGGTCGTCTCTGCCGTGGCCGGACATCCGGAACAGCCTCATCGCCCTGCGCGTGGCGATCGACGTCCGCGACGGTCGACTCGCCGAGCGGGCGACCTGGTCAGCGCACCTGCTGCCGGACCCGGCCGGTCCTGATCCGGACCGGGACGACGACGCCGGGTGCGGGCGTGTGTGAGGCGTGCCTGCAGGGGGTCGTCGTCCGGCTGCGACGGCAGGTGCGGTGTGGTCGCGTCTCAAGGCGATCGTCCGGCCCGGCCGAGGGCGTGCGTCCGGTGCCGCCGTGCAGCTCGGTCAGCGTCGACTTCGACGCGCTCTTCGACGACGCCACGGCCCCCTGAGCCCGCGATGCGGTCAGCGGGAACGGTCAGCGCTGCGGGCGGTAGAGCACGACGGCGTTGTTGCGCTGTGGTCGGGCACCGGCGCGGAGGGAGACGGCGGCGCCGGTCGCTGTCGCCGCGAACACCCGGGCACCCGGCCGGCTGATGAGCTGGTCGGCGAGGGCGCGCTCGAGGTCCCGGACGCGAGCCCGCAACAGGGTGTTCTCGTTCTCGAGCTCGAGCACCCGGCGGATGCCCTCGAGGGACACCCCCTCCGAGCCCAGTCGCGCGATCTCCCGCAGCTGGGTGATGTCGCGCATCGAGTACCGGCGGGATCCACCGCGGGTCCGGCCGGGGACGACCAGCCCGAGCCGGTCGTACTGCCGGAGCGTCTGCGGGTGCATCTCCGCGAGCTCCGCGGCGACCGCGATCGCGAAGACGGGGGAGTGCTCGTCCAGGTCGGCCATCGGGCGCTCCTTCCGTCGGGTGTCGCAGGTGTCGGTGCCGATGTGGGGCCGGGGGGGGGGGGGGGGGGGGGGGGGGGGGGGGCGGCCCCCCCCGCCCGCCGCCGCCCGCGCGCCCCCCCCCCCCCCCCCCCGCCGCCGGGGGCGCCCGCGACGCTAGCCGCGTGCCTTGGCGAGGATGTCCTCGCGGGGGGCCTCGTCGGGCAGGGCGGCCGCGAGGGCGTCGAGCGCCTCGCGTGCCTTGTCCGACAGGTGGGACGGGACCGCGACCTGGACGGTGGCGAGCAGGTCGCCGGTGCCGTTCTTGGTCGTGACGCCGCGGCCCTTGACGCGCAGGACGCGCCCGGACGGCGTGCCCGGGGCGACCCGCAGCTTGACGGTCGGACCGCCGAGCGTCGGGACCTCGATCGTGGCACCGAGCGCAGCCTCAACGAACGTCACCGGCACGTCGATCCGCAGGTTCAGGCCATCGCGCTCGAACACCGGGTGCTTCCGGACGGTGACGGCGACCACGAGGTCACCCGCCTCACCGCCGTCGGGGCTCGGCTCGCCGCGCCCGCGCAGCCGGATCTTCTGGCCGTCGGCGACACCCGCGGGGATGCGGACGTTCACCTGCCGGCCGTTCCCCTGTGCGAGCTTGACGGTGTCACCAGCGATCGCGGTGGCGAAGTCCAGGGTCGTCGTCGCGGTGACGTCGCGCCCCTTCGTCGGGCCGCCGAAGCCGCGGAAGCCGCCGGTGTTCTGGCCGAAGCCACCGCCGCCGAACATGCCGCCGAGGATGTCCTCGAAGCCGCCGGCACCGCCGCCGCCCTGACCGAAGCGGACGCGCTGTCCGCCACCGCCCTGGCCGCCGCCGAACATGCCGCCGAAGACGTCCTCGAAGCCGCCCTGGCCGCCCGGACCACCCGCGGTGAAGCGGGCGCCGGAGCCCATGGCGCGGACCTGGTCGTACTCTGCGCGCTGCTCCTTGTCGGAGAGCACCGAGTACGCCTCGCTCAGTTCCTTGAACTTCGCCTCGGCGGCCGCGTCACCCGGGTTGGAGTCCGGGTGGTACTGCCGCGCGAGCTTCCGGTACGTCTTCTTGAGCTCAGCTTCGGATGCGTCCTTCGACACGCCGAGCACGGCGTAGAAGTCCTTGTCGAACCAGTCCTGACTGGCCACGGCTCACCTCCCTTCTTCCGTCGCCGGCGCTCAGGCCGGGACCGCCACCGCGACCTTGGCGGCACGGATGACGCGGTCGCCGAGCTTGTAGCCCGGCTCCACGACGTCCGCCACGGTCTGGCTGGTGGCGCCCGGCGTGGGCAGCTGGACGATGGCCTCGTGCACGTTCGGGTCGAAGGACTCGCCCTTCTCACCGATCTGCACGAGCTTGAACCGGTCGAACCCGCCGCGGATCTTCTGCGCGATGACGTGCATCGGGCCGTCGGTCAGGTCACCGTGCGCCTCGGCACGGTTCAGGTCGTCGAGGGCGGGGAGCAGTGCCCGCACGACCTCGGCGATGACGACCTCGCGGTTGGCGTCCCGGTCACGCTCGACGCGCTTCCGGAAGTTCACGAGCTCGGCCTGCGCACGGAGCATGTCCGTCCGCATCTCGGCGACCAGGTCGCGGTCGGACGGCGAGAGCCGGTCCTCGGCGATGCCGGAGGCGGCATCGGCGAGGAGTGCCTCGTCCTCTGGGCTGAGGTCGTCGGCTGGGCCACCGGCGGCGGGACCGTCGACCGGGACCTCGACGTCGGGGCCCTCGGCCTCGATCAGGTCCTCGGGCTCGGTCGCGTTGGTGGCGTCGCCCTCGACCTGCGGGTCCTGGGCGTCGTCGACGTTGCCGTTGTCGTTGTTCGGGTCAGCCATCGGTTACTTCTTGTCCTTGTCGTCCTCGTCGTCCACGACCTCGGCGTCGACGATGTCCTCGTCGTCACCGGCGGCCTGGCCCTCGGCGCCCGCTTCCGGACCGGCGGCAGCAGCAGCCGACTGGTCCTGCGCGTAGATGGCCTGGCCGATCTTGCCCTGGGACTCGTTGAGCTTGTCGAAGGCGGTCTTCACCGCGTCGTCGTCGTCACCCGCGAGGGCCGACTTCAGCGCGTCGACGTCGGCCTGCACCTCGGACTTGACGTCCGCGGGGAGCTTCTCGTCGTTCTCCTTGATGAGCTTCTCGATCGAGTAGGCGAGCTGCTCGGCCTGGTTGCGACGCTCGCTGGCTTCGCGACGGGCCTTGTCCTCGGCCGCGTGCTCCTCGGCTTCGCGGACCATGCGCTCGATGTCCTCCTTCGGCAGCGACGAGCCGCCGGAGATGACCATCGACTGCTCCTTGCCGGTGCCCTTGTCCTTCGCGGACACGTGCACGATGCCGTTGGCGTCGATGTCGAACGTGACCTCGATCTGCGGGATGCCCGCGGGTGCCGGGGCGATGCCGGTGAGCTCGAAGGTGCCGAGCGGCTTGTTGTCGCGGGTGAACTCGCGCTCGCCCTGGAAGACCTGGATCGCGACCGACGGCTGGTTCGAGTCGGCCGTGGTGAAGGTCTCGCTGCGCTTGGTCGGGATCGCGGTGTTGCGGTCGATGAGCTTCGTCATCAGGCCGCCCTTGGTCTCGATGCCGAGCGAGAGCGGGGTGACGTCGATGAGCAGGACGTCCTTGCGCTCGCCCTTGAGGACACCGGCCTGCAGCGCGGCGCCGACAGCGACGACCTCGTCCGGGTTGACGCCCTGGTTCGGGGACTTGCCACCGGTCAGCGACTTGACGACCTCGGCCACGGCGGGCATGCGGGTCGAGCCACCGACGAGGACGACGTGCGCGATGTCGTTGACCGACACGCCCGCTTCCTTGATGACGTCGTTGAAGGGCTTCTTGGTGCGGTCGAGCAGGTCGGAGGTCATCTGCTCGAACTGTGCGCGCGAGATGGTCTCGTCGAGGTTCAGCGGGCCCTCGCTGGTGAGCGTGAGGTAGGGCAGCTGGATGTTGGCGCTGAGCTGGCTCGACAGCTCCTTCTTCGCCTGCTCGGCGGCTTCCTTGAGGCGCTGCTTCGCGATCTTGTCCGTGGACAGGTCGACGCCGTGGTCGGCCTTGAACTTCTTCACCAGGTGGTCGACGATGCGCTGGTCCCAGTCGTCGCCGCCGAGGCGGTTGTCGCCGGAGGTCGCACGGACCTGGATGGTCGAGAAGTCGTCGTCCTTGCCCACCTCGAGCAGGGAGACGTCGAACGTGCCGCCACCGAGGTCGAAGACCAGGATGAGCTCGTCTTCCTTGCCCTTGTCGAGGCCGTACGCCAGCGCGGCAGCGGTCGGCTCGTTGATGATGCGGAGGACGTTGAGCCCGGCGATCTCACCGGCGTCCTTCGTGGCCTGGCGCTCGGCGTCGTTGAAGTACGCCGGGACGGTGATGACCGCGTCGGTGACGTCTTCACCGAGGTACTGCTCGGCGTCGCGCTTGAGCTTGCCGAGGGTACGAGCCGAGATCTCCTGCGGCGTGTACTTCTTGCCGTCGATGTCGGTCGTCCAGTCGGTGCCGATGTGGCGCTTGACCGAGGCGATGGTGCGGTCGACGTTGGTGACGGCCTGGCGCTTGGCGGTCTCGCCGACCAGGACCTCGCCGTCCTTCGTGAAGGCGACGATCGACGGCGTGGTGCGGAGGCCCTCGGCGTTCGCGATGACGGTGGGCTCACCGCCCTCGAGCACGCTGACGACCGAGTTGGTGGTTCCGAGGTCGATTCCTACTGCGCGTCCCATGGGACTCCCTTTCGGTAGTGGAGCAAAGTCTGCTCGGACTTGCGTCCGATGGACTCAACTCTACTCCGGGCTGGCTGGGCGTCAAGGTGGACGGCTGGGAAGTTGCGCCGAGTCGGCTCAAGTCCTGCTCGCGGTCGATCAACCCCGGATCAGTCGAGTGCCGCCGTGATGTACGCCGACAGCGCCTCGCCGTATGCGATCGCCGGGTCCGCCGCGGCGAAGGACCGCTCGGCGCCGTCGATCCGGGCGGTGACCGTGTGCAGGACCCCTCCCGCGGGCGAGGTCGTCCGGGTCAGTCCGACGAACGCGGGCCCCAGCAGTTCGCGGAGCTGGTCCTCGCGCGGCAGCCAGAGCGACTCCTCCGCCGTCACCGAGTCGAGCGCCCACTCGGTCGTCCCGTTGAAGCCCAGGATCGTGCCGGTCGGGTGGTCGTGGCGTTCGACGGTCATCTCCGACACCGTGTAGACGTCCTCGTCGATGCCCGGCTTGTCGATCACGAAGCGGTCGCCGGTGTCCGGGTGCCAGCGGAGGCCGGCGTCACGCAGGGAGCGGGCGAGTTCGACGCTGATCATGCGCTCCAGCCTGGCACTCGCGGGTCCGTCCCGGCCGGGAGGACCGTGGCACGTCCGCGCACACCTCGCGTCCCGTGGACCGCGCGTCCACACCTCGGACCGGGATGCCGGGCAGCCGTACTAGCATCACCGAGCATCCCCACGTGCGACCGCCCGCCGGTCCACGTGCGCGACGTGACGACGCCCGGGCGACCGGTGCCGTGCCTCCCGGCCGTGGCCGACGAGGCGGCGGCGAGTCGGACGACGTCCCGGACCGCGCTCGACGCGGACCGATCCGCCAGCAGAGAAGGACCCGCATGACCCTCGAACGCGAGGAACTCCGCGACGACTGGACCGTTTCGGCGGCCGAGGAGGGCGCGCGTGACGACCTGCCGCAGGCGGTGCGTGGCCGGGTCCTCCCGGCGACCGTGCCCGGTCAGGTGCACACCGACCTCGAGCGCGAGGGGCTGCTGCCGGACCCGACGTTCGACCGCAACGAGTCGTCGACCGCGTGGGTCGGACAGACCGACTGGGTCTACCGACGGACCGTCGACGTCGACCCGCGCGGGTTCGAACGCGTCGACCTGGTCTGCGACGGCCTCGACACCGTCGCCACCCTGACGCTCGACGGCGTGCAGGTCGGGACCACCAAGAACATGCACCGTCGCTACCGATTCGACCTGCTCGACATGACCGACGGGACGAACGCGAACACCGACCGCGAGCTCGAGGTCCTGTTCGAGTCGCCGTACCGCGAGGCCGAGCGGGTCGCCGCCCGCGCCGGCACCATGCCCGGCCCGTACGACGAGCCGTTCCCGTACGTGCGGAAGCAGGCCTCGAACTTCGGCTGGGACTGGGGCCTGACGGCGGTCACGAGCGGGCCGTGGCGTCCGGTCGCGATCGAGCGGTGGTCGACGGCTCGGCTGCGGGACGTCCGGCCGCTGGTCGACGTCGAGGCGGGGGAGGGCGTGCTCGACGCCCACATCGCGTTCGAGCGGTCCGGCATGAACGACCTGGACCAGGACGGCGAGGACGACGACCTGGTGCTCGTCGTCACGGTGTCCGGCCACGGCACGAAGCAGCGCTCTAGGGTCAACGTGACGCCGAAGGAGGACGAGGCCGTCGTGACGGTCCGGATCCCCGAGGCCGAACTGTGGTGGCCGCGCGGGTACGGCCCGCAGCCGCTGTACGACGTCGAGGTGCACCTGCAGACCGTCGACGGCGACGTCCTCGACCGCACGTCCTTCCGCACCGGCTTCCGCTCGGTGCACGTGGACACGGCCGAGGACTCGGTGGGTCGGCCGTTCGCGATCCGGGTGAACAGCACCCTGATCGACGTCCGCGGGGTGAACTGGATCCCGGACGACGTCATCGTCTCGCGCGTGACGAAGGAGCGGTACGCCGAACGGCTCGACGCTGCCGTGGCGCTCAACACGAACCTGGTGCGGGTGTGGGGCGGCGGCGTCTACGAGTCGCACGACTTCTACCAGCGCTGCGACGAACTCGGGCTGCTGGTGTGGCAGGACTTCCTGTTCGCCTGCGCCTCGTACCCGGAGATCGAGCCGATCCGCAGCGAGGTCATCGCCGAGGCGCGGGACAACGTCGGCCGGCTGGCCCGACACCCCTCCCTGGTGGTCTGGAACGGCAACAACGAGAACATCTGGCTGCACGACGCCGACGGGTGGGGCGAGGAGCTCGGGGACCGCGGTTGGGGCCTCGACTACTACCTCGACCTGCTGCCGACGATCGTGGACGCGGTCGACCCGTCCCGCTTCTACACGGTCGCGTCGCCGTGGTCGGGGTCGGAGGCGCTCGCCGCGAACGACGTGGACCACGAGACGCACCACTCGTGGGACGTCTGGAACCGGGTGTCGGACGAGCACTACCGCGACTCGGTGCCGCGCTTCGTCTCCGAGTTCGGCTGGCAGGCACCGCCCGCGTGGCGGACGCTCCGCGAGGCCGTCACCGACGACCCGATGACGCCGACCTCGCCCGGGGTCGTGCACCACCAGAAGGCCGACGACGGCATGGGCAAGCTCGCCCGCGGTCTCGAGCCCCGGTTCGGCGAGGGCTGGGACGGTGACCTCGACCGGTGGCACTGGCTCACGCAGCTGCAGCAGGCGCGCGCGATCGCGACCGGGGTCGAGCACTGGCGGACGCACTGGCCGCGTACCACCGGCGTCGTCGTGTGGCAGCTCAACGACCTGTGGCCGGTGTCGTCGTGGTCGGCGATCGACTCGGCCGGACGCCGGAAGCCACTCGCGCACGAGCTCCGCCGCCTGTACGACGACGTCCTGGTGGCGATCCGGCCGGTCTCGACCGTGGTCACCACGGTCACGCCGCTCGCGCCCGGCGCGGAACGCGAGGACCGGACGGGAGGCGCGCACCCGCCGACCGCGCAGCTGCCGGTCCCGCAGTCGTCGGACTCCGACACCGCCGGCTCCCCGGTCGAGGTCGCCGTCCGGTCGGCCCGGAACGGCATCGACTCGGTGGTCCGGGTCCGACGGATCGACCTCGCCGGGCAGATCCTGGCCGAGGAGTACCTGCCGGTGGTCCTCGACGGCCCCGGCGTCGCCGTGGTGCGGCTGCCGGCCTCGGTCGGCGTCGTCGCGGACCCGCGTGGTGAGCTGATCGTGGCGGACATGGACTGGCGCCGTGCGGTCTGGACGCCGGCTCCCGACCAGGACATGCGCTGGCAGCCGGCGCACTACCGCGTGACGGTGTCGGACGAGGCGGACCGCTCCGGTGTGCGGATGGTCGTCGAGGCGGAGTCGCTGGTGCGCGACCTGCTCCTGCAGCCGGACCGGGTCTCGCCGACCGGCACGGTCGACCGTGGCTTCATGACGCTGTTGCCCGGTGAACGGGTCGAGTACCGCGTCGCCGGTGTGACCGAGGCGGACGCGGCGGCACTCACCGCAGCGCCGGTGCTCTGGACGCTCGACCGGGTCCTCGCCGACTGACCCGACAGCCCGCGCGGTGTCCGGCCGTCGACCCTGAACGAACGGTGTCCGTTGCGCCGCCCGCCTGTGATTCTCCGGCCCCGGCGGTTAGCATGGGGGGACCGCGGGACACCGCCGCACCGGTCGACGATGACCGGACCACGCGATCAGTCCCAGTACCGAAGGAGACATCATGTTCCAAGGCCTCACCGGACTCCACCTGGTGATCATCCTGGGCATCGTGCTGCTGTTGTTCGGTGCGACCAAGCTGCCGGCACTCGCGAAGGGCCTCGGCCAGTCGATCAACATCTTCAAGAAGGAGATGGACACCGACGACCGCAAGAAGCCGACGACGCCGGACGCGACTGACGCGGCGTCCTACGGTGCGACCGCACAGCAGGCCGCTCCGGTCCAGCAGCCGGTCGTGAACCCCGGTCCCACGGTGCAGACGAACACGGTGCAGCCGAACACAATGCAGCCGAACAACGACTCGCGCACCCAGTAGCGCCTCCCGACCGCCGATCCGTCGGCATCCCGGCCCCGGGACCGACAGCCTCCGTGCACCTGCTTCATCGCAGACCGCACGGGGGCTGTCGTCGTCCTGCCCGCCGCCACCACGGGCTGGCCGAGCGGCGCATGATGGCACCATGACGTCTGCCCCCGCCGCCGACCGGCCGGGAGGCGCGGCACCCCTCCACGACGACCGCCGACTCGTGCTCGTGGTCGCGATCCTGTCCTCGTTCGTGGTCGGCCTCGATTCGAGCGTCGTCAACGTGGCCCTGCCCGCCATCCGCACGGAGCTCGGCGGCGGCCTGGTCGTGCAGCAGTGGACGGTCGACGCCTACCTCGTCACGCTCGGGTCGCTGATCCTCGTCGCCGGCTCACTGTCGGACCTGTTCGGCCGGGTGCGCATCATCACGGCCGGGCTCGTCGTGTTCGGCATCGCCTCGGTGGTGTGTGCGATCGCCCCGACCGGCGAGGTGCTCGTCATCGCCCGTGCGTTCCAAGGCGTGGGTGGGGCGCTCGTCACCCCGAGTGCGCTGGCCCTCATCGTCGCGGCGTTCCGCGGGGCCGTGCAGGCGAAGGCGATCGGCACGTGGACGGCCTGGTCGAGCGCGGCGTCGATCCTCGGCCCGGTCGTGGGCGGGCTCATCGTGGACGGCATCGGCTGGCGGTGGATCTTCGTCGTCACGGCGGTGCCGATCGCGGTGACGATCCCGCTGGTCCGGCGGATCTCGGGTGACGTCGTCGCGGGGGACCGGCCCCGGGTGGACGTGGTGGGCGCGGTGCTCGCAGTGGTCGGGGTCGGCGGGGTGGTGCTCGGGCTCATCGAGCAGGAACGCCTGGGGTGGGGTGCGCCGGTCGTGGTCGCCGCGCTGGTCGTCGGCGCGCTGGCCCTGGTCGCCTTCGTGCCGTGGGAGCTCCGGGTGACGCGGACCGCCGGGTCGCCGCTGGTGCCGCTCGCGCTCTTCCGTGCCCGGAACTTCGCGGTCGGCAACCTCGCCACGCTGTCGATCTACGGCGCCCTCGGCATGGTCTTCTTCGTCGTCACGCTGTTCCTGCAGGAGGTCTGGGCGTTCCCGGCGTGGGTGGCTGGCCTCGCGACCCTGCCGCCGACGGTGGTGCTCCTGCTGCTCTCGACGACGGTCGGGGGACTGGCCGGGCGGTTCGGTCCGCGGTGGTTCATGGCGGCGGGCCCCGCGGTGGCGGCGGTCGGCGCGCTCCTCATGCTCACGGTCGGCGAGGACCCGAGCGGCTACTGGACGGCCGTGCTGCCCGGGCTGGTGCTCGTCGGACTCGGGATCACCCTCATGGTCTCCCCGCTGACGAGCGCCGTGCTCGGCTCGGTGCCGCAGCAGGAGGCCGGGGTCGGGTCCGCCGTGAACAACGCGGTCGCCCGGATCGCCGGCCTGGTGACGGTGGCGCTCGCGGGTGTCGTCCTCGGCGGCGAGGTGAGCGTCGGCGGCGTCCATCGGGCGATGGTGGTGATGGCGGTCCTGCTCCTGGCCGGTGCCGTGGTGAGTGCCATCGGCATCGTGAACGTACGATCACCGGAAGCGGAAGAAACCAGCCCGTTGTAAAGTTGAGCCAGATGGACTCAAGTGAGTCCGACGACTTCGTGACCACACGACCGACGCAACGGAAAGGACACCGCATGGCGAACCTCCAGGGCGCCCCTGACTCGCAGGAGAAGCAGAAGACCGCCCTCGAGCAGTACGGCGTCGACCTCACCGCGGTCGCCCGCAGCGGCAAGCTCGACCCGGTGATCGGCCGCGACGCCGAGATCCGACGGGTGTCGCAGGTGCTCACCCGCCGCACCAAGAACAACCCCGTGCTCATCGGCGAGCCCGGTGTCGGCAAGACCGCCGTCGTCGAGGGGCTCGCGCAGCGCATCGTCGCCGGCGACGTCGCGGACTCCCTCAAGGACAAGCGGCTCGTCTCGCTCGACATGTCGGCCCTCATCGCCGGCGCGAAGTACCGCGGCGAGTTCGAGGAGCGGCTCAAGGCCGTCCTCAAGGAGATCGACGACTCCGACGGCCAGGTCATCACCTTCATCGACGAGCTGCACACCCTGATGGGCGCCGGGGGTGGCGAAGGGTCCGTCGCCGCGTCGAACATGCTCAAGCCGATGCTCGCCCGCGGTGAACTCCGGCTGATCGGGGCGACCACGCTCGACGAGTACCGCGAGTACATCGAGAAGGACGCCGCCCTCGAACGCCGCTTCCAGCAGGTGTACGTCGGGGAGCCGAGCGTCGAGGACACCATCGCGATCCTCCGTGGCCTCAAGGAGCGCTACGAGGCGCACCACAAGGTGACGATCAACGACTCCGCCCTCGTCGCGGCGTCGGCCCTGTCCGACCGCTACATCTCCGGCCGCCAGTTGCCCGACAAGGCGATCGACCTCATCGACGAGGCCGCCAGTCGCCTGCGCATGGAGATCGACTCGAGCCCGGTCGAGATCGACGAGCTGAAGCGCAGCGTCGACCGGCTGCGCGTCGAGGAGTTCGCGCTGAAGCAGGAGAAGGACGACGCGTCGAAGGCCCGGCTGTCGACCCTCCGCGCCGAACTGCAGTCCCGCGAGGAACGGCTCCGCGAGCTCGAGACCCGCTGGCAGGCCGAGCGCGCGTCCCTGAACCGGATCGGTGAGCTCAAGCAGCAGCTCGACGAGCTCAACATGCGCTCGCAGCGGGCCCAGCGTGAAGCCGACTACGAGACCGTGTCCCGCCTGGAGTACGGCGAGAAGCCCCGCATCGAGGCCGAGCTCGCCGCCGCCGAGCAGGCCGGGTCCGCCGACCGCATGGTGAACGACAGCGTCACCGACGAGGACATCGCCGCCGTCATCGCGCAGTGGACCGGCGTCCCCGTCGGCCGACTGCTGCAGGGCGAGACCGAGAAGCTCCTGCACCTCGAGAGCGAACTCGGCCGCCGGATCATCGGGCAGCGCACCGCCGTCACCGCCGTCTCCGAAGCCGTCCGACGCACCCGCGCCGGCATCTCCGACCCGGACCGGCCGACCGGCTCGTTCCTGTTCCTCGGCCCCACGGGCGTCGGCAAGACCGAGCTGGCGAAGGCGCTCGCCGAGTTCCTGTTCGACGACGAGAAGGCCCTCGTCCGCATCGACATGAGCGAGTACGGCGAGAAGCACTCCGTCGCGCGGCTGATCGGCGCCCCGCCGGGCTACGTCGGGTACGAGGCCGGCGGGCAGCTCACCGAGTCCGTCCGCCGTCGGCCGTACTCGGTGATCCTGCTCGACGAGATCGAGAAGGCCCACCCGGAGGTCTTCGACGTCCTGCTGCAGGTCCTGGACGACGGTCGGCTGACGGACGGTCAGGGCCGGACGGTCGACTTCCGGAACACGATCCTGGTGCTCACCTCGAACCTCGGCTCGCAGTTCCTGACCGACCCCGCCCTGACGCCCGAGCAGCGCGAGAGCGGCGTCCGCGAGCTCGTCCAGCAGGCGTTCCGGCCGGAGTTCCTCAACCGACTCGACGACATGGTCGTGTTCCAGGCGCTCAGCCCGGACGACCTCGGCCAGATCGTCTCGCTGTACGTCGACCGTCTGGCGCGGCGCCTGTCCGGACGCCGGCTCGACCTCGCGGTCACACCGGACGCCCGTGCCTGGCTCGCTGAGCGCGGCTACGACCCGGCCTACGGGGCCAGGCCGCTCCGCCGGCTGATGCAGCGGCAGATCGACGACCAGCTCGCCCGGGCCATCCTGGCCGGCGACGTACGGGACGGCGACACGGTGCGGGTCGACGTCGCGGGCGACGGGCAGGCGCTGACCGTCGAGCCGTTCGAGGTCGCCGAAGGCGAGCTCGTCGAGGAGTAGGTGCGGTCGGGCGTCGGACGGGGGGGGGGGGGGGGGGGGGGGGGGGGGGGGCCCGCGGCGCCCCCCCGGCGGGGGGGGGGTGTTATAAAGACGCCGCCCCCCCCCCCCCCC
>NZ_JARUXD010000079.1:0-14251 GCF_030433875.1 Curtobacterium sp. PsM8
CGGGCCGCCCCCCCCCCCACCCCCCCCCCCCCGCCCCCCCCCCCCCCCCCCCCCCGGGGGGGGGGGGGCGCCCCCCCGGCGCCGGGGGGGGCCCCCGGGGCGGCCCCCGGGGGGCCCCACATCCGTTCCGGGGTCAGGCGTTCTGCAAGGGTCAGGCGTTCTGCCAGACCCGCAGCCAGTCCACGGTCATCTGCTGGGGGAACTGCGTCGACGAGTCCGGGGACCCCGGCCATCCCCCGCCGACCGCCACGTTCAGGACCACGAAGAACGGCTTGTCGAACACCCACCGGTCGCCGCCCAGGTCGGCCGGCGTGACGGTCCGGTAAGTCGCACCGTCGACCGTCCAGCTGATCGACCCCGGACGCCAGTCCACCCCGTAGACGTGGAAGTCGTCGGCGAAGGCACCGCTCGGCAGGGTCGCGGTCCCGCTGATGCCCTCCGCGCCCGAGTACCCGGGGCCGTGGACGGTGCCGTGCACGGCGGCGGGCTCACGGCCGATGTTCTCCATCACGTCGATCTCGCCGCACGCCGGCCACCCGACCTGCGGCAGGTCGGCGCCGAGCATCCAGAAGGCCGGCCAGATCCCCTGTCCGCGCGGGATCCGGATGCGGGCCTCGATCCGGCCGTACTGGGCGGAGTAGGTGCCCTGCGAGGTGAGCCGCGCCGACGTGTACGACCCGTCGGCTTCGCGCCGCGCGGTGATGACGAGGTTCCCGTCGCCGTCGAGGGCCGAGTTCCGCCGCGAGTCCGTGTAGACCTCGAGCTCACCGTTGCCCCAACCGCCACCACCCAGCTCGTACCGCCAGACGTCGGGGTTCGGGGCGCTGCCGGCCGGGCCGTCGAACTCGTCGGCCGCCAGGAGCGTGGGGCCGGACGCCGCGTGTGCCGCCTCGGGACGGAGGCCCGCCACGCCGGCTGCTCCGAGGGCAGCCGCGGCGCCGAGTCCGAGTGTCAGCAGGCGACGACGGTCGATCCCGACGGCCCCGTCGTCCGGGTGGTCGGTCTGCTGCTGGTCGTCGTGCGGCACGGTTCCTCCATCGGGTGCGGTCGCTCCGCACGGAGGGTCAAGGCTCACCCGCGCGCGGCTCGGCCGCCAGCCCCCGTCCGGGCGGACCGCGTCGAGCGGCCAGGACGGGTGGCCGGAGCGAGCGGCCAGGACCGGGTGGTCGGAGCGAGCGGTCGGACCGCACCGGAGACGGACGGGAGGCCCGTGGCGGGTCCGCCACGTGCCTCCCGTCCGTCAGCCGCTCATCACCGCGACCGGCGGTCCGGTCAGGCGTGCCCTGCCGACGCCTCGACGGTCTCCTCGAGCACCTCGGCCGGCGCGTGCGTGGTCCGGGTGCGGACGAAGACGGCGGCGAGGACGGCGACGACGACCGCGACCACCCCGGCCACGACGAACGCGGTGTGCAGGCCGCCGAGGAAGGCGTCCCGGGCGGCAGCCGACGCCGCTGCACCGAGCCCCTCCGGCACGATGCCCTGCACCAGGCCCTGCCGCGCAGCCGTGGCGAGCCCGAGGCCCGCCGTGCCGGAGAGCACCCCGGCGCTGACGACCGCGGACAGCACCGACGTGCCGAGCGCGCCGCCGAGCTGCAGGGCCGTGGCCTGGAACCCACCGGCGACGCCTGCGAGCTGCACCGGTGCGCCGCCGACGACGGCCTCCGCACCGGCGGTCATCGTGAAGCCCGCGCCGAGGGCGAAGACGACGAACGGGATGGCCATGCCGATGTAGGGCGAGTCCTGGGTGGTGCCGGTGAGCAGGAACAGGGCGACGCCGACCATGAGCAGGCCGATGGTCAGGGTGCGGCGGATGCCGAGCCTGGCGACCAGGGCGGCACCGATCGGCGACGCGATGATCGAGACACCGCTCAGCGGCAGCTGCATGAGCCCCGCCTGCAGCCCCGTGACCCCACGGAGGTTGAGCATGTAGAGGGAGAGGAAGAACGTCACGCCGAGCATCGCGAAGAAGTTCGCCCCGACGGCCAGCCCACCGATCGACAGCGACGACGACCGGAAGAGCGACATCGGCAGCAGCGGGTCGGTGACGCGCAGTTCGACGAGGACGAACACCACGAGCAGCACGACACCGGCGAGCAGGACGCCGAGGGTCAGCGGGCTCGTCCAGCCCCACGACTCGGACTGCACGACGGCGAGCACGATGCCGAACAGGCCGAGGGCGAGCAGCACCACGCCGGGGACGTCGAAGCGTCCGCGGTGCGGGGCGGTGGACTCAGCCAGGACCAGTCCACCGAAGACCAGGCCGATGACGGCGATCGGGGCGTTCACGAAGAACACGGACTCCCAGCCGAGCGACGCGACGAGGACGCCGGCGACGATCGGTCCGGCGGCGATCGCGACCGAGGACGCACCACCCCAGACCCCGACGGCGACACCGAACTTCTCCTTCGGGAAGGTCGCACGGAGCAGCGCCAGGGTCTGCGGCATGAGCAGTGCGGCGCTGAGGCCCTGCACGGCGCGGAACACGATCACGCCGGTCGCGGTGCCGACCAGGCCGATGGCGACCGAGGACAGCGCGAACGCCACGACCCCGATCAGGTACATCCGTCGTCGGCCGAAGCGGTCCCCGAGCTTGCCGCCGAGGATCAGGAAGACGGCCAGCGCCAGCAGGTACGCGTTGGTGATCCACTGCAGCTGCGTGAAGGTCGTGCCGAGGTCGGCGGCGATCGCGGGGTTCGCGATCGAGACCACGGTGGCGTCGAGGCCGACCATGAACAGGCCGAAGCACACGGCGACGAGGGTGGCGATCGGGTTGCCGCGCAGGGTGCGGCGGGATCCGGGCATGGTTGTGGCCACGGGGAGCTCCTTCGGACGACACGGATCGTGCTCCGACGGCTGGGCCGTGCGGCGAGGGGCACGAGGGGTGCGAACCGAAGGACGCGGGGGTGGCACCGACTCGAGCGGTACACGAGCCGTCCGTCGACCTCACGCGACGGGCAGCCCCCTTGGTTCTGAAAACATAACGATACCAGATGCGCGGCCGGGATCGGGGCCGAGGTGCGCACACTGCCGTCCGACTCGGTCGCCGGGTAGCGTCGACGCGGACGGCCGAGGGGGCCGTCAACACGAGGGGGAACACGATGCGCACCACCACCATGTCCGTCGCCGCGGCCGCGGTCGTCCTGGCACTGAGCCTGGCGGGCTGCTCCGGCGGGGACGAATCCGTCAGCGACGCGGGGACGCGGACGTCGGCACCCGTCACGAGCGCCCCCGCCGCGAGCGCGACGCCCACCGCGTCCGCACCGTCGGGCACCAGCGCCGCCGCGGCGCACACCGACGCCGAGCTGACGAGCGTCTTCCAGCGCATCCAGTTCAAGCCCGCCGAGTTCAGCTCGACGGACGCGATGCTCGACTCCGTCTACCCGGGGCTGACGGTGTCCGACGCCAGGTGCCTCGCCCCGTTCGGTGTCGGCTGGGAGAAGTCCGACGACGCCGGCACCGTGGTGTTCGGTACGAGCAACGACCGGTCGATGACCGCCGTGGTCGCCAGCACCGGTGACACCGCTGCGGCGACGGACCTGGTCGGGGACGCCCGTGACGCGCTGAGCCGGTGCGCTGACGGCACGGCGCTGTTCTCGATGCAGGGCACGCCGGTCGAGACCACGGTCGAGACGACGAAGCCGACCCTCACCGGTACGGATGACGCGCTCGGCTGGCGGGTGCGCGGCACGGTCGGTGGGAACGCGTTCACGCTCGTCGGGCTCACCGCGCGGGTCGGCGGCGACGTCGTCGCGCTGGTCGGGTGGGACCCGGCGTCGAACACCACGAACGTGCCGCTCGCGACGCAGATGTTCGTCGACGCGCTCTAGTCGGTTCGACGCGCTGGCTCGCCGGACGGGAGGCGCGTGGCTGCCTGGCCACGGGCCTCCCGTCCCGCAGGCGGCCGGCTCCGGCGCTCAGGCCGGCGTCGCCCCGTCGAGCTGCTCGACCATCTCGATCTCGGACCGCGTCGGGTCGAGCGCGTAGGGCTCGGTGTGACCGGTGCGGACGAACCCGCGGCGCTCGTAGAAGGCCAGGGCGCGAGCGTTGTCCTCGTGCACGTGCAGCCGCAGGGTCGTCCCGTGTCCGGCCGCCCAGCGTTCCACCGCACCCAGGAGCGCGTCGGCCACGCCCGCACCCCGACCGCGGTGCCCGGGCGCGACGTACACGCCGACCAGCAGCGGGCCGGTCGCCGCGTCGGGCACGTAGCCGTTCATCATCCCGACCCACTCGCCCGCGGCGTCGATCGCGACGAGCGAGGTGCTGCCCAGGGTCTGGCCACGACGACCGCGCGAGCGCCACTCGTCCTCGTCGTACCGCTCGGCGTCCGCGCGGTGCTCGCCGTAGGCGATGGGGGTGTCGTCGAGCATCGCCAGGCGGAGGGCACGGACCCGCCGCCAGTCGGCCTCGGTCGTGGTCCGGATCGTCAGCTCGTCCATCTCCCGACCCTACGGCCGAACGGGCCCCGGACGGTGACACGGTCGGCGGCGCGCGCTAGGTTGTTGAACAATCCCGACAGGAGGTCCGCATGCCCACGATCGACCTGAACAGCGACCTCGGCGAGGGCTTCGGCGCCTGGACCGCGGGCGACGACCGCGCCGTGCTCGACCTGGTGTCCAGCGCGAACATCGCGTGCGGGGCCCACGCCGGCGACCCGACGATCATGCTCGACACCTGTCGGGCCGCGGCCGAGCGGGGTGTCGCGATCGGGGCGCACGTCGCCTACCGGGACCTCGCCGGCTTCGGCCGCCGACCGGTGCACGTGACCCCGGACGAGCTGTACGCCGACGTCGTCCACCAGATCGGTGCCCTGGCCGCCGCCGCACACGTCGCCGGCACCCGGGTCACCTACGTCAAGCCGCACGGCGCCCTCTACAACACGGCCTGCGCCGACCCGGTGCCGGCGGAGGCCGTCGTCCGTGCGGTGGCGGACGTCGACCCGTCGCTGGCGGTCCTGGCGCTGCCCGGGTCGGAGCTGCTCCTCGCGGCGGAGCGGCACGGTCTCCGAGCCGTGAGCGAGTCGTTCGCCGATCGCGCGTACGAGCCCGACGGCTCCCTGGTGTCGCGCAGCCGTCCGGGCTCGGTGCTGCACGACCCGGACGAGGTCGCGGCCCGGGTGCTCCGGATGGTGACCGAGGGCGTCGCCACCGCGGTCGACGGCACCGACATCAGCGTGCGCGCCGACTCGGTCTGCGTACACGGCGACTCCCCCGACGCGGTCGCGATGGCCCGGGCGATCCGTGCGCTGCTGACCGAGCAGGGCATCGGCATCACGGCGTTCGCACCGGCGTCGTCGACGTCGTCGTCGTCGGCATGAGCCCCGACCTCCGCTCCGCCGGTGCCTCGGCAGTGCTGGCGACGTTCGACTCCCTGGCCGAGGTCGTGGCGTTCCGCGCCGGACTGGCGGAACCCGGACTGGCAGACGCCGCTCCGGCAGGGGTGACCGAGGTCGTCTCCGGCGCTCGGACGCTGCTGTTCCGGTTCGACCCGGCCGTGACCGACGCCGGACGGGTCCGCTCGCTGCTGACCGAGGTCCGACCCTCCTGTCCGGCCGACGACCGTCACGAGCGGGAACCCGTCGTCGTCCCGGTCACCTACGACGGCGCGGACCTCGACGCCGTCGGCGACCTCACCGGCATGTCCCGCGAGGACCTCGTCGCCTGGCACACCGGCCAGGTGTGGACGAGCGCGTTCTGCGGCTTCGCCCCCGGCTTCAGCTACCTGACCGGCACGGCGCCGTCGCTCGACCTGCCCCGCCGCGACACCGCGCGCACCGCGGTCCCGAGCGGCGCCGTCGCCCTGGCCGGCGAGTTCAGCGCCGTCTACCCGCGGACCTCCCCCGGCGGCTGGCAGCTCATCGGCCGGACCGAGGTGCCGATGTGGTCGCTCGACCGCACGCCGCCGGCCCTCGCCCCGGCCGGCGTGCGCCTGCGCTTCGTCGATGCCGGGGCCCGCTCGTGAGCACCCTGACCGTCGTGCAGGTCGGGTACGGCGTGACGACGCAGGACCTCGGCCGGCCCGGCCTCAGCGACATGGGACTCGGTGCCGCGGGAGCTGCCGACCGGGGCTCGGCGGCACTGGCGAACCGCATGGTCGGCAACCGTCCGGACGCGGCCGTCCTGGAGGCCCTCCTCGGCTCCGTCACGCTCCGCACCGACGCGTACGCGGTCGCCGCCGTCACCGGTGCGCCGTGCCCGGTGTCGATCGAACGGGCGGACGGCCGGGTGCACGGGGCCGCCGCCTACGAGGTGCTGCTGCTCGAGCCGGGCGACACCCTCCGCGTCGGGCTGGCCGAGGAGCGGCTGCGTGCCTACGTCGCCGTCCGCGGGGGCATCGGCGTCGACCCGGTGCTCGGCAGTCGGTCGTGGGACTCGCTCGCGCAGCTCGGTCCCGCGCCGCTGACCGTCGGGGACGTGCTGCCGATCGGCGCCGGGCCCGGCCACGGCGCCGGCGCTGAGGTCGGGGTCGGGGCCTGGCCGGTCGTCGATGCCGTGCCACCACCGCTCCTGCCGTGGCCCGGGGACCCGGTGGTGCTCGACGTGGTGCCCGGCCCCCGTGACGACTGGTTCACCCCGGACTGGCGGACGACCCTGACCGGCCAGGAGTTCCACGTCAGCCCGGACAGCGACCGGGTCGGGGTCCGGACCACCGCGGCCGCTCCGCTGGTCCGAGCGGTCACCCACGAGCTCCCCAGCGAGGGCGTCGAGACCGGGTCGCTGCAGGTGCCGCCGGCCGGGTTCCCGGTGCTGTTCCTGGCGGACCACCCGGTCACCGGCGGCTACCCGGTCGTGGCCGTCCTGACGCCGGAGTCGGTCGACCGTGCCGCCCAGCTGCGCCCGGGTGACACGCTGCGCCTCCGCATCGCCCGCTGAACGCTGGCCGCTGGACACTGAGCCGGAACAACGACCCCTCGCCCGTGGTTGGCGTCACCGGGCACCGTCAGCGGACGGGGTCAGACGACGAAAGTTGCACACCATGACGATGACCGTCTTCCTCGAGGTCCAGATCCGTGACGACGTCGCAGCCGACACGGTCGAGGCCGCGATCCGCGAGACCCTGGCCCAGACCGCAGCCCGGCAGGGCAACGAGTCGCTCGAGGTCCTGGTCGACGACGAGGACCCGACGCGCATGGTCGTGCTCGAGCGCTGGACCACCGCCGAGGACCACGACGCCTACGTCGCCTGGCGCGCCACCCCCGACGGTGCCGCGGAAGCGCTCGGCGCCGTCCTCGCCGCCCCGCCCGTCACGAAGACCTTCGGCCGCACGATCTCCCTGCCCTAGCCCCCGCGGAAGGTCAGCGGGCGGCGTGCTCGCGCGCCTCCATGGCGTCCCAGGCGAAGCTCGCCAGCCAGTGGGTGGAGTAGTACTCCTCGCCGACGCTCGCCGCGAGCCCCGAGGCGAGCAGCCGGTCGGCCGCGCCGTCGAGCAGGTCCGCCAGCGCGGTGTCCTCGGAGTCAGCCGCACGCAGGGCGTCCGCGATGCGCCGCGCGGAGCCGGCCCGCGACAGGTCGAGCCCGAAGAGGTGCACCTGCTGCGGGTCGTTCTCGTCGCGGACGGTCGTCGGGGTGAGGATCGCGTCCCCCGCCGAGACCTCGGCGAAGAACGCCCGCGCCCAGGGTCCGAACTCGGCCGCGGGCAGCACGGCGCGCATCAGGTCGGCCTCGGCGAGCCCGGCGGACAGGAAGTCGTGCCCGCTGCGCTCCCACGCGAAGGGCCATCCGGCGTCGTCGCCGAACCACTCCCGCGCAGCCCGTCCGACCGTGGCGACGAGGTCGGACCGCCCGAGCGACCGGGCCCCCTCGAGCACGAGCAGCAGTCCGAACGCCGAGTTCGAGTGCACCCCGTGCCGGACCGGGTGCGCGGCGCCGTCGACCCAGCGGGTGACGAGGTCCTCGAGCACGTCGACGACCGGGGTGAAGCCCGGTGCGAGTGCGCGGATCGCCGGGACCTCGGACGCGGACACCTCGGCGGCGAGACGCATCAGCCACGCCCAGCCGTACGGGCGCTCGTAGTGCGGGGTCTCGCGGAGGTACGCCGCCTCGGTGGCCAGGTGCTCCGTCGACAGGTGGGCCTGCAGGACCGAGGTGATCCGTGCCTCCAGGTCGGCCGACACCCCGAACGCCAGCAGGCGGGTGGCGAGCCAGTGCATGTGCACCGACGAGTGCCAGTCGTAAGACGTGGCGAAGGCAGGGTGCAGCTCGACCGGCAGTGCCCGGTCGTCGGGACCCGAGGTGGTGTGGTGCGCGGCGTACGGGTACTCGCGCGTGACGTTGTCCAGCGCGACGGCCGCGAAGCCCGGCGCCCAGGCAGCTCGACCGAGGTCCGGCGCGGACGGCGACCCGACGGGGGTGGGCTCAGAATGCGACAAGGTACATCACTCCCATGTTGACGACGAGCAGGATCCCGGCGGTCGGGAGCTGCGCCTTGATCGGCCCGTACTTGTCCCGCATCTCGAGCAGGGCGGCGGGCACGAGGTTGAAGTTCGCGGCCATCGGGGTGACCAGGGTGCCGCAGAAGCCGGCGAGCATGCCTATCGCGAAGATCGCGGCCGGGTTGCCGTCGAAGCCCTGCACGAGCACCGGCCAGCCGATCGCCGCGGTCATGATCGGGAACGCGGCGAACGCGTTGCCCATGATCACCGTGAACAGCGCCATGCCGAGGCAGTAGACGACGACCGCGGCGAGCAGCGAGCCGTCCGGCAGCACGGCCTTGATGATCGTGCCGACGGCGTCGCCGACCCCGGCCTGGGTGAAGACGATGCCGAGCGTGGAGAGCATCTGCGGCAGGAGCGCTGCCCAGCCGATCGCTTGCAGCAGGCGGGCGCCCTCGCGGACCGGTGTGTCGAGACGCGGCGGGCGGAGCACGAGCACCGCGACGACGACCGCGAGCACCGAGCCGATGCCGAGTCCGGTGAGGGTCGCGCTGCCCTCGGCGAGCAGCGGCTCCCCACCGATCCGGACGAGCGGACCGAGGGTCGCGACGAGCACCGCGACGACGGGGATGACGAGCGCCGGGATGAACAGCCGGTTGCCGAACCGCTTCGCGAAGCCGGCGCGCTCGTCGGGGCTGGTCGTCGCGAGGACGCTCGTGCTGGAGCTCGGCCGGGTCGTCACCGCAGTCGGCTCGGCCGGACCGGTCGCCGATCCGACGCCGGCGCCCGGGACACTGGCGACACGGGTGCGGCTCGTGGTGCCCGTGAAGCCGAGCCCGGCGAGCGCCACCATCACCAGGACGGCAATCCCGAGTGCCCAGGCGGGGAGGACGCCGGCCACGACGAAGGTGCCGGCGAAGAAGGAGAGTCCGAGGATGCCCCAGAACGCCGCGTTGCCGACGCGCTTGGCGTGGGTGCGGTCGGTGAGGATGAACACGGAGACGGCGATGAAGAACGCGCCGATGAGCCAGTAGAGCCATTCGCTGGTGATCACGCTGCGACCCCCTCGGTCTGGCGGACGTCGGCCGCCATCTTGTCGAGCTTGCGGTCGAGGAGCAGCAGTCGGGTGCCGTGCACGAGCAGGGCGGCGATGCCGGTGGGGATCGCCCACAGCGCCAGGTCGATCGGTTCGAGCGTCAGCTTGTAGGCCTCGTCCACGAAGGACGTGATGAGCAGGATGGACCCGACGGCGACGAAGACGTCCTCGCCGAAGAACACCCCGACGGTGTCGGACGAGGCCGAGAAGCCCTTGATCTTCTCGCGCATCCGCTCGTCGATCCGGCCGTACTTCTTCGTCGCAGCGCCCTCGGCCATCGGGTGCACGAGCGGACGGACCGTCTGCGCGGGACCGCCGATGCTGGTGAGACCGACGGCCGCGGTGACCTGCCGCACCACCAGGTACCCGGCGAGGATCCGGCCCGTCGTGAGCCGGTCGAGCTTCGCGATGAGGCGCTTCGCCTGGTCCTGCAGGCCGTAGCGCTCGATGAGCCCGATGACCGGCAGCACGAGCGCGAAGGTCGTGACGCTGCGGCTGGACGCGAAGCCGCTGCCGAACGCGGTGAGGATGCCGACGGGGTCGATCCCGCCGATGGCCGCGGTGACGATGCCCGCGACGGTGACGACGAGCAGCGCGTTGACGCGCAACGCGAACCCGATGATCACGACGGCGACGCCGATGAGGACGAACATGCGGGACAGTCTGGCCCGCATTGTTCAACAATCTCAAGAGGGCACCCGGATCTGTAACACGGCGGTCACACGGGGCCGCGCTGTCGGGCTCTGCCAGGATCGGCACATGACCCGAACCGTCAGCGGCGCAGAGTCCACCGCGGCACGCCTGCGGTCCTCGATCGCGGACGGCGGGTTCATGCCGGGGACGCAGCTGTCCGAGGAGCGCCTGAGCGACCAGCTCGGCGTCTCGCGGAACACCCTGCGCGAGGCCTTCCGGCTGCTCGCGCGCGACCGGCTCGTCGAGCACGTGTTCAACCGCGGCGTCTTCGTCCGACGGCTCTCGGCGGTGGACGTCACCGACCTCTACGCCGCCCGTCGGGTGCTCGAGGAGGCCGGCATCCGCGCCTGCACGCCGGACTCCCCCGCCCTCGCCGCCGCCTCGGCCGCCGTCGCCGAGGCCCGTGTCGCCGCCGCAGCGCAGGACTGGCGGGCGGTGGGCACCGCGGACATCCGCTTCCACGCCGAGCTCGTCCGTGCCGTCCCGAGCGCGCGGCTGCACGGCCTGATGGACGCCCTGCTCGCCGAGATGCGGCTCGCGTTCCTCACCACCGACGACCCCGGCGCGTTCCACGGCGAGTTCGTCGAGCGGAACGAGGCGATCGTCGCTGCGCTCCGCTCCGGCGAGCAGGACCGCGCGTCGGCCCTGCTGTCCGACTACCTCGACGACGCGGAGCAGACCCTGCGGGCAGCAGCCGCCTCGGCCTGACGGGGCTGGTCCAGCCCGCCGTGGCAGGGTCACTCCGCCGCCGGCGGCTCCGTCTCGTCGTCGCCCTCGGTCAGGTCCGACCGGGTGTCCGCGTGGATGACGGTGTCGTGTCCGAATGTCCGGGCAGCGGCACGGAGCCGGGCCACGAACTCGTCGTTCTCGAGCTCGAGTGCGTCCTCTTCGGCGTCCTCGACGACGACCTCGCTCGTCGGCCCGATGAGGATCTTCGTGGTCGTCATGGTCCCGTCCTCGGCGACGGCGGGCACGGCCACGGTGTCGGCCCGGTCGCCGCCGGAGAGCGCCGCCGCGTACTCGATGACGGCGTCGGCGACGTCGTCGCTCGTCAGGATCGCGGTGTTGTCGTAGCGGATGGTCTTCATCAGGGGTGCTCCTCTCGCACCGCCATCCTGTCCCTCGCGTCCGACGCACGACCCAGTTCCTCCGGGAACCGCGAGCGGGGCGACGCAACCCCGCCACCGGACGGGAGGCACGGTGCCGGCCCGCCACGCGCCTCCCGTCCGTCAGCGTGAACACCTCCACAGGCCCCGGCGAGCCGAGCGGTCCTCAGGGCAGGCGCTGCCCGTATCCTGCGACCGTGCCCACTGATGCGCGTCACTGGTTCCTCACCCGCGACGAACGCGGCAACACCGCGACCGAGGTGCACGCCGGTGGTGACGACCGCCCCGCGTGGTCCGAGGGCAACCTCGTGCGACCGCTGGTGCACGGGGCGTCGTACTTCGCCCGCATCGAGGCCGAGCTGTCGGCCCTGCAGCCCGGCGACCGCGTCTGGTTCACCGACTGGCGGGGGGACGCCGACGAGCGGCTGTCGCCCGACGGGCCGACGATCGGCGACCTGCTGGCCGACCGGGCACGGGCCGGGGTGGAGGTCCGCGGCCTCATCTGGCGCTCCCACGGCGAGCGGATCTCGGCGTCCCTCAGCGCGAAGGCCAACGAGTTGCTCGGGCGGAAGATCAACGAGGCCGGCGGCGAGGTCCTGCTCGACCAGCGCGTCCGGTTCTTCGGCTCGCACCATCAGAAGTTCTTCGTCATCCAGCACCGCGACGACCCGTCGCGGGATGTCGCCTACGTCGGCGGCATCGACCTGTGCCACAGCCGACGTGACGACGCCGCGCACGAGGGCGACCCGCAGGCGATCTCGATGGACTCCCGGTACGGCGACCACCCCGCGTGGCACGACGCGTCGATGGAGCTCCGCGGGCCGGTCGTCGCGGACGTCCTCGCCGTGTTCGCCGAGCGGTGGGACGACCCGCACCCGCTGGACCGCAGCCTGCCCTACCGGATGCTGCTGCAACGCCTGGTCCGGATGCCGCGCCACCCGGAGCCCCTGCCGGAGCGGAGCCCCGCGCCGCCGGTCGCGGGAGAGCACGCCGTCCAGCTCCTCCGCACCTACGGGGTGAAGCACCCGCCGTTCCCCTTCGCGCCGGAGGGCGAGCGGAGCATCGCGCGGGCCTACGGCAAGGCGTTCCGGACGGCGCGGTCCCTGATCTGCATCGAGGACCAGTACCTGTGGTCCCGCGAGGTCGCGACCGGCATCGCAGAAGCCCTGGAGCGGAACCCCGACCTCCGGGTGATCGCCCTGGTGCCGCGGTACCCGAACTCCGACGGGGTGTTCAGCGGTCCGCCGGCCCGTCTGGGGCAGATCGACGCGTTGACGACCCTCCGCCGGACGGCCCCGGACCGGGTCGGGGTGTTCGACCTGGAGCACGAGTCCGGCCGGCCGATCTACATCCACGCGAAGGTGTGCATCGTCGACGACGAGTGGTTCACGATCGGGTCGGACAACTTCAACCGCCGCTCGTGGACGTCCGACAGCGAGCTGACCTGCGCGGTCGTCGACACCTCGGACAGCTCCCTCGCTCGCGACCTGCGGCACGAGCTCTGGGCGGAGCACCTGGCGACGACGCCAGACGACCCGCAACTCGACGGCACCGGCGCCGAGCTCCTCGCCCGGTGGCGCGCGCACGCCCGCGCGCTCGACCACTGGTACGAGGACGGCCAGCCCGGTGCTCGCCCGCCGGGACGCATCCGCCAGCACGAGCCGGAGCCGGTGTCGGCGCTGCAGCGGCTCTGGGCGGCCCCGGTCGCGAAGCTCGCCGTCGACCCGGACGGGCGGCCACGAGCGCTGCGGGGCACGACCCGGTTCTAGCGCGGCGACTGACAACGGCCTCTTGCGCATGTGGAACATCACCGGCAGAATCTAGGTCCTCCCATCGACGTGAGAACCAGGAGATGACGATGAAACCGTTCCTTCAGCAGCGCACCCGTTTGCCACTGGTCGCCGCGACGGCTGCAACGCTCATTGCGAGCGCCCTCGTGGCAAGTCCTGCACAAGCAGCGGATCCTCGGATCAGTGCGAGCGACGCAGCAGGAGTAAAGGCAGCGATGCAGCGTGCCGGGGTGCCCCGGACTGAGCAGGACCTGCTGATCGCGAAGCTCCAGAGCGGGCAGGCGACCGACTCCGAGCAGCCCGACGCGAGTCCGGTTTCGGTGACTGAACACCCGCTCCCGCACGGCGGCACTTCGCGAGTCGAGTCCTTCGCGGACGGTTCTCAGCGCAGCACCTCGACGGTGCCCATCACGATCGATGGGTCGTCGGGACCCATCACGACCTTCACGACGTACTCCTGCAACGTCCTGCACTGCACAGCACTGCTGAGCAAGGCACAGACGCGCCAGATGGCAACTGGATCAGCAGCCGCAGGCGCGATCGTCGCTGCGCTCTGCGGACCGGTGGCGTGGGCATGTGCCATCGGCGTCGGCATCATGATCGACACGGCGAACAGGGCGAAGAACCAGGGCAAGTGCGCTGGCATCCGGAAGTTCACGACGAGCGCCCCCGTCTGGCCCGTCATCGAACCCTGCAGGCAGTGACGGCGGTCGAGGTGTCCGCCGCCGACCTCGCGACGAGCTACGCGCCTCGGACACGCGGTGGCCAGATGATCAGTCACTGCGGGTTCGCCGTCATCGCAGCGTCGACTGCTGCTCCGGCCGTGGAGGATGCCGTCGGACCGTTGATGGGACTGGGATTCGTCGTCATGGTCCTGGCGGTCGTGGCAGCGCCCAGGCTCATCCGCCCGGGGTGTAGTTGGTTCCGAGCGGTCCTGCCGACTCGCCTCTGCGCATCGGCGTACGGAGCCGCGGCGATCGTCGCACTCGCGGCAGTCGTCGGGGACTCTCTGTTCCAGGCATCGAGCTGGGGGTGGATCGCAGCCGCGGTCATCTCGGCCGGGGGCGTCGCCGTGACCACGCTCTCCGCAGTGAGACGGGTCGAGTGACGCGGCCACGCATGGACGGACGGGAGGGGGGGGGGGGGCCGGGGCCGCCCCCCCCCCCCCCGCGGGCCCCCCCCCGGCGCACCCCCCGGC